>CAZWGW010000276.1:271-8436 GCA_964633565.1 uncultured Planctomycetaceae bacterium | reverse complement strand
CACAAGATGAGACCCATCTTGTCGAGGACGAACGCCCCATGCAATCCCATTTCCTGCCTCCTGTGAGCGGCGCCTGCCGCTTCACCGCTTCCGGTTACCTTGTGCTTATGTCCGCGGAACTGCTGCTCGAAGCAGCCGACGAATGTCTGTACCGCGCCAAACGGAACGGTCGGAACTGCGCATTTGCCGTCAATCTGTCGGAAGGTGCCGCCACCGGTCGTGAGCCACGCCTTGTGGAATTCCAGGGCACACCGGCGGCCTCACCCGATGCAATTGTCACGCACGGCGGGGCTGGCCGCCGTCGGACCTGACGGCGATCGGGCGTCGTCGAAACGAAGGCCGTGCGTTGCCGCTCAGCGCTGCATGGGGCGATATGTCGCACACGAACGCACCGTCTCCCACAGTGACACTTCCACCACCGGAAACCCCTGCGTCTGTGCCCGCTCAAAGATCAACCGGGCAATGTTCTCCGCTGTGGGATTGTGTTCGATCACATAGAGCGGCTCATTGAGCTGTCGCAACAGCGGCAGCGCCGGGTCGTCGGCGCTGAGGATCATGCGGTGGTCGAGATTGTCCTCGATCCATTGCCGCAACGAGCACTTGATGTCTGAAAAATCGACGAGCATGCCGCGCACGTCCAGGCGGTCCCCCTCGAGCACGATCACGGCGCGGCCGTTGTGGCCGTGCAGGTGCCGGCATTTGCCGCCGTAGTTCAGCAGGCGGTGCCCGTAGCAGAAGTCAATCTCCTGACTCACGCGATACATGAACTTTCCATCCAGGGCGCACCGAAAGGCCGCAGAACGGCGCGCAGCTTCCCCCGCGGCGGAACGCAGAACTCTCTGGACCCACGCGCGCATTCTACGAGTCTGCACAGCCGCCGGCAATCAGCGTGGCCGCGCCGGCATGGTCCCGGAGAGTGGCACGGCCAGACTTCGCGACAGCCTCATTCAAACGTCAGTGTTCGCGTCGCGCTCCGGTCAATGCCGCCACGAGCACTCCCGTCGCCACCGACACGTTGAGCGAACGGATCGGCCCGTGCGGCGTGATCCGACACACCTCGTCGCAGTGGTCCAGCGTCAGCCGTCGCAAACCGCGTTCCTCGTTGCCCACCACCAGCAGCCAGCGGCGATCGCGGTCCATCTGCAACACGTCATTCCCGGCATGCTCCGACGTCCCGAGCACCCAGAACCCGGCCCGTTTCGCCGATTCGATGGCCCGGGCCAGATTGGTCTGCAGCGAGAATGGCACGTATTCCAGCCCGCCGCTGGCGACGTCGTACACGACCGCCGAGAGCGGGGCGGAACGATCGCGCGTCACGATGATGCCGCGGACGCCAAAAAACGCCGCCGTTCGAAACACCGCCCCGACGTTGTGCGGGTCCTGCAACTGGTCGAGCGCCAGCCACAGTCCCGAGCCCTGTGCGGTGGATTGAAAGAGCGGCTCAAGTTCGATCCCCTGCCGTTCCTTGACCAGCGCCTCGGCCCCGCCGCCGCGGCGTTCCTGACCCGCGCGACCGCGCTGCCTGTCGGCTGGGGACAGCGCCTCGCGAAGGGTCACGCCCGCAGCACGGGCCGCGTCCGCGACGCGACGCCACGCGTCCCCTGCGCCGCTCCGCTCGACCCGGACCTCGAATACGTCGGAAGGGCGGGTCACGAGTGCGGCCAGAATGCTGTGCGGGTTCTTCAGAACGAGATGCGACATGTGGAGCAATGATTGGTGAGTGGGCGGAGTGACCCGGACGCATCCTGCGCAGGGTCACGGCGCCGATCGCTGGCGCCGGATTTCGTACAGGAGGATGCCGGTGGCCACGGCGGCGTTCAACGATCCGACACGGCCCGATTGCGGAATGCCGACCGACGCGTCGCACTGACTGCGCAATTCGTCGCTGACCCCTCGCCCTTCCCCGCCGATAATCAGGGCGCAGTTCTGGGCGAAGTCGAACACGGCGGGCGCGCGATCGGCTTTTTCGGACGCGGCGACGGTCCGCACGCCTCTCGCACGCAGGTCGCGCAACTGCTCGTGAAGACTCCCGGTTTGGACAATGGGAACATAATTTACGGCCCCAGCGGAGCTGCGCGCAACCTGGGCCGTGACGTCCGACTGGTGCTGAGTACCGACGAAGATCCCATCGGCAGCAAAGACTTCGGCCGAGCGGATCATCGCGCCGTAATTGAACGGATCTTCGACGCCGTCGAGGACCAGGTACAACACCGGAGACTTCGCCTGCCGCCAGACGTCATCCACGGTGGCGTAGGGAAAGGGGGGCATCCTGGCCATCAGCCCCTGATGTTCCAGCTTGCCGCAGCGGCGGGTCAACTCGTCGACCGGCCTGACAGCGACAGCGATGCCGAGTTGTTCCGCGCGGCGGCGGGCTTCCGCGGTGACCGGCGGATCCAGGGATTCGGCCAGCCAGACTTCGAGCGGCCGCCAGCGGCCGGCGCGGAGGGTCTCCAGCACGACGTGCCGGCCCCACAGCCAGCATTTCTGATGGCTGCCAAGAAGCCTGGAGTGTCGACGCCGTTTGCGGCCAACCATTTGGGTAGTGGGTAGTGGGTAGTGGGTGGCGGGAACCGGAACGGAGTCGAGGCCGATCTCTGCTACTTGTTCCTACCCACCATCCACTACCCACTCCATCCTTGCTGCAATGTCCAGATTTCCAATCCCCGTCACGATCGATCGAAGCGCTGGCATGACGCGTCGACCAGTTGAAACTGTCGCACTGCTGCGCAACAATATCGGGTTGCCACGGGAGCAAGCAATGCGGAGACTGTTTACCCTGCGCCGCGGAAGGCGGCTGCCGGTCTACAATACGGAAGAAGAGCGCAACGGCCTGCGGGCGGCGGCACGGTTTAACGCGCAACTGATGGATTTCATCCGCTGCCATGTCAAGGAGGGAGTGAGCACTCGCGCGATCGACGGGCTCGTTGCCGGGTATACGCGCGACCATGGGCACGTCCCGGCGTGTCTGGGGTACAACGGCTTTCCGGCCAGCATTTGCGCCAGCGTCAACGACGTGGTCTGCCACGGCATTCCCGGGAGCCAGGTGCTGCGGTCGGGGGACATCGTGAACATCGATTGCACCACGATCGTCAACGGCTGGTACGGCGACTCGTCGGAGACGTTTCTGATCGGCCAGCCGACCGAGCGGGCGCGGCGCATTACGCAGGCGGCGTTCGATGCACTTTGGATCGGCATTGGCACCCTGCAGCCCTACTGTTCAGTGATCGAGATCGGCCGGGCCATTCACCGCTTCGGTCAGGAACAACGCCTGGGAATCGTCGAAAATTTCCAGGGACACGGCATCGGACGGATGTTTCACCAGGATCCCGGCGTCCCGCACGTCCCCATGCGCCGCTCGCGCCGGGACATACTGTATCCGGGCGTGTGTTTTACGATTGAGCCGATGCTGAACCTCGGTCACAAGGACACGACGCCGCCCGACCCGGACGGATGGACGGTCCGCACAAAGGACGGATCGCTTTCCGCGCAGTTCGAGCACCAGATTCTGATGACGGAGACGGGGCCGGAAGTGCTGACGCTGACACAGCACGGCCCGCAGCCGGGGCATCGGTTTTAGGGGAGACGGATGGTTGGGTCGCCTGGACGTTGGGTGCCTGGTGGGCTGGTAGTTTGGTAGTTTGGTTGGTCAAGTGCGACGGCGCCGACTCCAGGCAACCAGATACCACCGACCAACCACCCCCGCCCCGAAATGGCTGATGCCGCGACGATGCCTGCTCCCCGTCCCCTGCCCAGCATTCCGCGGCGTGACGGGCGGGTCGTGGCCGTGATGCCGGCCTATAACGCCGCATCCACCCTGGAACAAACGGTGTCCGACATTCCGCCGGGCGCGGTGGACGAGATCATCCTGGTGGACGACGGGAGCCGCGACAACACAGTGGAAATCGCGCGGCGGCTCGGATTAACCGTTATCGTTCACGAACAGAACCGTGGGTACGGCGGAAATCAGAAAACATGTTACCGTCAGGCGCTGGAGCGCGGCGCGGATTACGTCGTGATGATCCACCCGGATTATCAGTACGACAGCCGCGTGATCCCGGCCGCCGTGGAGTTTCTCAAGCTGGGGATCTGCGACGTGGTGCTCGGCTCGCGCATCCGGACGCGGAGCGAGGCGTTGCAGGGGGGCATGCCGGGCTGGAAATACATCGCCAATCGCTGTCTGACGATCACTGAGAACGTCGCGCTGGGCCAGAACCTGGGGGACTTCCACAGCGGTTTCCGGGCCTATCGGCGGGAAGTGCTGGAGACGGTCCCGATTGAGCAGAACACCGACGACTTCGCCTTCGACACGCAGTTTCTGGCGCAGTCGGTCTACTTCGGCTTCAAGCTGGGCGACATCCCGGTGCCGGTGCGGTACTTCGAGGAAGCTTCGAGCATCAACTTCCGGCGAAGCGTGAAGTACGGCTTCTCGACGCTGTGGGTACTCGCGCAGTTCTGGCTGCAGAAGATGAGGGTCGCGCGATTTCGGATTTTTCAGCCGAACGCCCAAGCGAAGAAACAGGATCGATGATCTCCGCTCGCCTGCACTCATTCTCATCACCTTTGGTGCAGACGAATGAAGCTGTGTACTCCGTCCTCTGAGCGTCGGCCTCGCGGCGACGCGACCGAATTGCAGCTATTTCAGGATTGGCGGACGGAGTTTGTCGAATCGCCATTTCCGAACAGGTCAACGCACCCGGCGAGTCACCTGCCGCCATACCGAATCGTCGATCTCACAAGAGGTTGCGACATACAGCCTGAAATCCCAGCGCAGATCGGCACGCAACGTGCTTTTTCGCGAACGCGTCACTCAGCCGTTCGAGCGAACGGCGGCATCAGCATCGTTCGGGAACGGAATTCCCGCGCACCATGCGGCACTCACGTCGCCAGAACGTCAGGAGGAGAGAACCATGTTGGTTTTGACCCGCAAACAGTCACAGATGATCCAGATCGGCGAAAACATCGTGATCAAGGTCATTCAGACCAGTCGCGGCAGCGTCAAGATCGGGATCGACGCGCCGTCCAACGTCCGTGTGCTGCGGGGGGAGTTGTCGGACGAACTCAAGGCCGTGAAAACGGGGGAGAGCCTGGTCTCTCCCGACCCCTTTCGCACGGCATTAGGCCGGCATCGTCCGCTGGCGGCCGAGGCGGTTTGCGCTGAGGCCGTCTGACGACGTTGCCCGAGGTTGATCCATGTCCAGGGACTGGACGGCCTGGGGGGCCGGGAACCGTCAGGACGATGACGGACGTTCGCCGCGGGAGTCAGAACCCGCCGCGACAGGCTGCGAGATCCAGAACTGCCATGAAACGCCACACCACGCAACTTGTCGCCCCGCCGCGAACCGTCACGCTCCACCCCCGTCTTCTCACGATATCGCGGGCCGCCCGTTTTCAATCGGAGCCGCAGCCGGCCGGACGCACCGGCTGATTTCAGGCGCGCGTAAATGACGGCAACTTGACAATCTTCCCGCCCTTCATCGCAGACTCGTGAGCGCACAGCCCGACGCATGTCCAGTTGGCGGACTGCACGGCGTTGGGCCACGGGTCGCGGTTCTCGACCAGGGCCGAGACGAACTCGTTCACAAGGTGCGGATGCGAACCGCCGTGTCCGCCCCCCTGAATGAACGACAGGTGCCCGGCGTCGTGGATCTCCTGCGGCATCGTGAATTTGCGGATCGGCTCCGGCAGCAGGTGCGCGAAGTCCGGGACTTCCACTTTGGAGGGGATTTCCGGCTCCGGCTTCTTCGCCGTGTGAATGACGTGCGGTTCATGCTCGACGAGCGTCCACTCGAAGCTCTTCTTCGTGCCGTACACGTCGAAACTCTCGCGGTACTGCCGGGCGACGTCGTACAGGAACCGCCAGATGTGCGCCGTCAGGTTCGTATCCTGGATCTTGATGTGGCAGGACTCCACGGCGTACGGGTTGCCAGACTTCTTCCGGATGTCCTTGCGCACGGCGCCTGAGCCGAAGCAGCTCACGTATTCCGCGCGGCCGTTGACCAGCCCCAGCACCGGGCTGACGACGTGCGTCGCGTAGTGCATCGGGATCATCTTCTGCCAATACTCCGGCCAGCCGTCCATATCCTGCGGGTGGCTGGCCGCCATGTGCTGGATCTCCCCCAGTTCCCCCTTCTGGTACATGTCCTTGATGAACAGGAACTCGCGGCTGTAGACGACGGTCTCGGCCATCATGTACTTGAGCCCCGTCTTCCGGACCAGCTTGCAGATCTCCTTGCACTCGTCGATGTCCGTCGCCATCGGCACCGTGCACATCACATGCTTGCCGGCCTTCAGCGCGGCGATCGACATCCATCCGTGGTCGGGAATCGGCGAATTGATGTGCACGAAGTCGACATTGGGGTCCTTCAGCACGTCCTTGAACTTCGTGTACCGGGCCCCGATGCCGAACTCATCGCCGCACTTGTCGAGCGCGGACTGGTCGCGGCGGCAGATCCCGTACATGTTCGCGTGCGGATGGGCCTGATAGATGGGAACGAATTCCGCACCGAAACCGAGTCCGACGATCGCCACATTGACCTTGTTGCCGCTCATGGAGTGTTCCTGTAGACGCGTAATTGAACAGAGTCAGACGGGAACCATGTGAATTCGAACGCGGGACAGTCTATCGGCCGGCAGGGGCAAAATCGACTGACTGGTGGAGAAGAACGCTGATTGTCCGCCGCTGGCGGGCGGCGCAAACCTGGGGAAACAGCCGCTGCGCGGCGCCAGACGGGAGGCGACAGTCACGCCGTCTCAGCCATCCGCGAAGGGAATCGTCGCCCGCAGCGTTTCGGCCATTGCGCGTCGCCGCCGTTTCAGCCGGGTAAAGAGCTGGGCATAACGCCGGCGATCGGGCTCCAATTCATTGCCGTCCTTTGTGCGCAGGCCGATGGGGGCTTCGCCGGCAGCAGAGCGTGGACTATCGGCGTCTTTGACGACCGACGTTGCCGGTCCTCCGACGCAGGCCGCAGACGTCGAGACCTGCAACGCGGCGTAATGTTCTTCGACCGGCGATTCGTCCGATTCCGGTTCAATCACGTCCCAGACCATTCCGTCATCGGGATCGACCGCTGCGTCGACAAACTGCCAGGCATCGCCTGCCGGGGGCTGTCCGTCGAAATCCGGCAGCGCGTCCGACTGGAATTCAACCCGCAGGTCGTTGACTTGCTGAAGGATCTGCCGTTCCGTGTCGACCGGAGCGGTCGCAACGTGCGATCCTGGTTCGATCGTCAGCCCGAGTTCCGCCAGTTGATCGAGCCGCGCGTAACAGTCCTCGATGGCAAACTCGCGAGGTTCGTCGGCGTCGGTCACCGGAACCTGCTGCACCGCAGCCAGCGGCCTGGCAACCGGTAGTTTGTTGACGACCGCGGAGTCCGTCGCCGCAGTCTCCGCGCCGCCAACTTCGATTACGGCCACCCCGGGACTTTCCCATGTATTACCGGATCCGAAGTCGTCAAGGAGCGCGCCGGACTCGCGGTCGAGGAAGTCACCGACACTCGTCGTTTCCTCGGCAGGGCCGGCAACGGGCGCAGCGGAGCCGGGCAGTGGGAATTCGACATCAAAATCCAGAGGGTCCGCATCCGGAGACAGCGACGTTTCGTTCCAATGCAGTGGCAGCCCTTTGAGGTCGCCCAGCGCCGCCTGCACCGTGGCCATGGTGACAGGCCGCTCCTCCGCGACGAACGCGAGCAGCAGGCTGTGATCGCACAATTGATTGATACCGCGGCAGTTTCCGTCGCTGGTGCGGCAGATCAGCGCGAGGGCCTCGTCGGTGAAGACGTCGGAGATGTCGGCGCCGACTCGTCGCAGTTGGCAGGCGATGAACTGTCGTGATTCAGCCTGGGTCAGGGCCTCGAGGATCACGTGTGATCCCAGATGCTGATTGAGCGCATCCAGATCGGGCGATGCCAACCGCTCCTCCAGCTCCAGTTGGCCGCAGAGCACGAGCCGGATCATCGGGCGGCCGTCGGAGCTCGGCGCCGTTAATTGCCACAGTGCATCCAGCAGTTGCGGTTCCAGTCGATGAGCTTCGTCGATGATCAACAGCGGACGGATCTTCGACTCATGACACAGCCGTGTGACCTCGGTGCGGATGCAGCTATAGAGCGCGGCGCGGCTCCGCTCCGTGGGCAGGCCGAGTTCCCACGCGATCATCTTGTAGAGGTCCA
>CAZWGW010000276.1:0-261 GCA_964633565.1 uncultured Planctomycetaceae bacterium | reverse complement strand
GATGATCAGCAGGACCCCCTCGCGGCCCGCCGACCGCGAACGCGCTGTTTCGATCAATCGCAGCCGGGCTTCGTGTTCCGTCAGTCCGGTGAAGTCACAACCGAACTCGAACAGCAGGGCCTGCCAGAGTTCCCGGCCATTGGCAGCACCGGTCGACCCAAGAAACACCCCGTGTAATCGATCACCGGCGCGACGCATGAGCTCTGCGCACAGCGCCGTCTTGCCTACGCCGGTGGCGCCGGTGATCAGGGCGGGCCCGTT
>CAZWGW010000275.1:0-8450 GCA_964633565.1 uncultured Planctomycetaceae bacterium | reverse complement strand
TCCGCAGCGTCATAAGTACATGCAGACGAAGAAAGATAAGTTGGGGCACATCCTGCCCGAACTGGAATCCGGGGACGACGCTGGCGGAGAACAGCGGAAACCGGCGTGATGCGGCGATTGCGGCCAACGAAAACGCCCCGCCGAAGGCGGGGCGTGTCAATGTGCCGGCGGCGGCAGCGGCCCGTTCTTCAAGTCGTCTCCTCATCCAGCGTAAACGGCGCCCGCACGACCGGCTTCTGAATGACGCCGCTACGGAGCAACCCGACCGGTACCCGCCGGCGGACGATCCGGCCGTCCTCGATCACGCGCACCCGCTGCAGGTTCCGCTTGAACTGCCGCCGCGTGATGCCGGTCGTCTTGCGGCCGTTGCCGCCGAGGTACTTCGCCTTGCCGCGCTGGCAGATGGAGTAGCCCATCTCCGGCTTCAGATCGCCGTACAGCTTGAGGCGTTTGGCGAGTTTGATCCGTTTGTTCTTTTTCAATGTGCTCATGGCTGTTTCCAGCGTAGCCGAATTCGCCAGAATTCGGGCGTCCGCAGTAAGTCCGTCCAACCCGAATTCTGGCGAATTCGGCTACGAATGATACGCAACATTCACCGTTTCGAGAACTGGAAGCTGCGACGGGCCTTCTTCTTGCCGTATTTCTTGCGTTCCACCATGCGGCCGTCGCGCGTCAGAAAGCCCCCTTCGCTCAACGCGTGGTGCAGTTCCGGATTACGGGCCTGCAGCGCGCGGGCGATGCCGAGGACGACCGCGCCCGTCTGCCCCGTCGGGCCGCCGCCGTCGACTCGGACCCAGACATCCACGTTCTTGAGCGCCTCGGCAGCCTGCAGCGGGGCGCGAATCATCTGCCGGTCCCGCTCGACCGGAAAGAACTCTTCGAGTTCACGATCATTGATCATCAGTTTGCCGCTGCCATCCTGAATGCGGACTCGCGCCACGGACGTTTTGCGGCGGCCGGTCCCGATGGCCACGCCACGGCGATCGACCTTGCCGCGGATCGTGCCGGTGGAGCGAACTTCTTCGGCGGCACCGGCCTGGGAGCCGATATCGAGCGTGATGCTCTCGTCCTGGTTCGCCGCCGCCGCAGTCGGTTCGGCAGTGGCTGTCGTCGGATCACTCATCGTCAGTTTTGCCTTGCACTGGTGCTGTCAACGCGATCGAGTCGGGACCGGCAGTCCCGCAGCCCGAGTCGCATCAGCGGAGGTATTCCGGGAGTTCCTGCGGTTGCTGTGCCTGGTGCGTATGGCTGGGCCCGGCGAACAACTTCAATTTGGTCAGCATGTGATGGCCCAGCTTGTTCTTCGGCAGCATCCGTTTCACGGCCTGCCGCAGGATTTCCTCCGGCTTGCGCTGCCACAGTTCGGCGGCGGTCACAACTTTGCGCCCGTCCGGGTGTCCGGTGAAGCGGTCGTACTCCTTGGTCAACATCTTCTGCGTGAAGTAGGGATGCGACTCGTGCGCCAGCGGCTGGCCGCTGAAGCGCACCTTTTCCACGTTGGTCACGATCACGAAATCGCCACAATCGACATGTGGCGTGTAGGTCGGCTTGTGCTTTCCCATGAGGATCGTTGCCAGCCGGACGGCGAGTCGTCCCACGATCTGGCCGTCCCCGTCGACGACGAACCAGCGCGGCTGGACGCTTTCCCGCGTTGCCATGTAAGTGCTTGACACAACTGATCTTCCGTACGTTCCCTGAGGCATGGTCCGGTGCGCAGAAGCGCGGCATCGGACGTAAAGATCGGCCAATTTAGCGAATGCGTCGCCGGCGTTCAATGTCGCTGGACTCAAAAAACATGCCGCGTTCCCTGCGTCCGATCATTCCCCGGCGGTCAGGTCCAGGCAGACAATCTCGAAATGGTTGCGCAGGAAGGCGCGGCCGCGAGCCAGGGCCAGTGGATTCCAGGTCTTCCCCCCGGGCAGCGCCGGGATGCGGCTCAGTTCAAGCAGCCGCTCCGGTGACGGCTGAATCAGCACCAGTTCTCCCTGTTCCGAGAGCAGTACAATCTGACCGTTCGTCAGCAGCATCTGCCCATGCCCGTAACGCCCCTTCTTCCAGCGGGACTCGCCGGTTTCGGGATCAAGGCAGACCATGATCCCCTCGTCCAGGCCGTAGATGAAGCCGTCATGCAGGACCGGACTCGAGAACTTGCTCCGCAACTTGAGGTTGACCTCCCCCAACTCGGGCCATAGCGGCGCATCGTCCGGTCCCACCCGCCATTTTTCTCCGTCGCGAACAATCTGCAGCAGCGCACTGCCGCGCCCGTAACTGGCCGAAATGAACACGCGGTCGTCGCTCAGCACGAGCGGCTGGGCCACATTCACGACTCCCGGGTCGCCGCCGCCGCCGCCATCAAATCTGTAAAACCACAACTGGCGGCCGTCGGAGGGGTCGCAACCGCGGACGCCGACGCCGTCGAAAATCACGATCTGTCGCGTGCCGGCCAGTTCCACCAGCATGGGCGAACTGTAGCCGGCCCGATTCCTGGCGCCTTTCGGGGCGTCCGGTTCAACAAGTCCTTCGCCCCGCCAGACCCGTTCTCCCGTGTCAATCCGGTAGGCGGCCAGGCCATTCCCCTGCGGCCCCCCGGGGTTGACGACGACCAGGTCGTCGACGATCAGCGGCGAACCCGCCATCGCCCACTCAGGATTCAGCGGCGTGGACTCGGGAGACTGCAGCAGCAACCCGTTGTCCGAGAGGATGTTCACGTGCCACTGCGGCTCGCCGTCGAGCAGGTTCAGGCAATGCAGATCCCCGAGTGCACCCAGTGAGTAGGTCCTGCTGCCGTGAATCGTGGGAGTCGACCGCGGCCCCGGTCCCCCCATCGGCTCCTGAAAATCGGCCGGGTATTCAAACACCCAGCGTTCGCCCCCGTTGTCCACGTCGTAGGCGACGACGGCCTCATTCGGACCGCGCTGCTCAATCGTCACCGCATAGCTTCCCACGACCGCGAGCGACGCGTAGCCCCCGCCGCAGGGGCGACGCCACAACTCCCGCGGCGGCGTTTCCTCCCAGTTCTGCAGCAGAAGCGGCCCGACAATCACCCCATCCCGGCGCGCGCCGCGAAACGAGGGGAGGTCTTCCGGGGTCAGTTCCGGAACCAGTGCGGCGGCCACGGCATCGCCGGGTTGAACCGGGCTCGCCGGACGGAAAGCCTGCAGACGCTGCTCCTGCGTCGGTTCCCAGCGGAAGCGCAGCACAGGCTGCATGTCGCCGGTGAAGTCCACCCGGCGGACGGAGCCGACCAGCGCTCCCAGCGGCGCAAGGACAGCAAACGCGAGCGGGAGCGCCAGCCTCCAGCGGAATGGTGAGAAACACAGCAGCCACAGCACAATCACCAGTGCCGTCACCAGGCCCATCGAAACGGTGACCAGGTTCTGCACCGACTGCCCCATCACCGGGTCCATGACGCCCCACACAAACGCCTGGCCGACGACGACAAACAGCAGCCAGAGCACGGTCAATATGGTCCCGACCTTGCGCAGCCTCGGGTACCGGCCCACGACCGGCGGCGATGGCGCAAGGCTGGACGGTTTGGGCGTTGTCGCGGACTCGGGTGGAACCGTGCTGTCAATCATTGATTTGTACATCCTTCAGCGCGCGGCGGAATGGCCGGTCGTAGAACCCCGATCCGATGGAGCGCCACAGAGATGATAGGCGGGTGAGGGCAACTTGAGTACCGGAAACCGGGAGCCGAGGTTTCGCAGCAGTCCGGGGTCCATTTGATTGAATTGGGATACCTCCTTGTGGGACCCTGATTGCGCGGGATTGCGTGTCGCCCCGCGCCCGCCGACAATACGCATTCGTACGACATTACGCCGCCATTTGTCATCCTTTCAACCGGCGTCCTGGACGCGAGGGCGGGCGAGCCGGCTCCCTGCGGAAGGAATTCAATGCATCGAATCGCCACACTGTCGTTGCTGTTTCTGACTCTGTGCGTGGGCTGCGGCGCTCCTGCGAACGGCAATCCTGACGAATCAAAGGAGCCGCCGCTGCAATTCATCGTGACCGTGGGCAACAGGTCTGTTGCAATCACTGAAGGAGAGACTGTCCGGCTGGACGGCGCATATACGGATCCGACGATCACGGTGACGCCGCAGCCGTTTCGCGTTTTTCGCTGTCAAGGGATCAGCTTCAAATACCCGCGGTCTTTCACATTCGAAGCCGATCTCGCGGACCCTGACGCGAAAACCTGGACGCTTTCGGGAAACGACTTCAAGATCATGTTCTTTGTATCCAATTCGCCGCTGACGAGCACGGGTTTCGCCGACGGCATGATCGAGCAGTTCGGCCGCGAGAATTGCCGGGTGATCGACGCCAACGCAAAGATCACCCTCGCGGGACAGCCGCTGTCGGGGACGACGATTCGAATCACCGTGGCAACGCATGAACTGGTCCAGGACATCTATCAACTCCCGTCGCGGGGAGGTGTGACCCGACTCCTGGTGCTGCAGGACAGCCTGGACGACGCGCGGGACCGGACGAGCGAGGGCCGGAAAACGCTCAAGGAACTGGAATCGTCATTCACGATCGAGCGATGACGTCGACCGCTCGGCTGTCATCCCGCTCCGATTCGGCTATCCTCACGCCCGAAGGAGGGGACATGAGCGACACCGTCGACAGGGACTGTTGGGTGGGTTTTGACCTCGGCGGCACCAAGATGCTGGCCCAGGTATTCGACGACGACCTGCGCGTGCTCGGCCGCGAACGCCGCAAGACCAAGGCGGCGGCCGGAACGGACAGCGGCCTGGAACGAATCGGGGAGACGATCAACGCGGCGCTGTCGGCAGCCGGGATCGAGCAGGATCGCCTGGCGGGCATCGGCATCGGTTGTCCCGGACCGGTGGACATGGACCACGGCATGCTCCTTGATCCACCGAATCTGGGCTGGAAGAACGTGCCGATCGGCGAGCGGCTGGAGAAGCAGTTCGATTGTCCGGTCGCGGTCCTCAACGACGTCGATGCGGGCGTGTATGCCGAGTATTGCTTCGGCGTCGCCCAAGGGTCGCAATGTGTCGTCGGCGTGTTTCCCGGCACCGGCATCGGCGGCGGCTGCGTGTACCGGGGGGAGATACTGCGGGGAAGCGCCTCGTCGTGCATGGAGATCGGCCACGTGCAGGTAATGCCCGAGGGGCCGCTGTGCGGCTGCGGCCGCCGCGGCTGCCTGGAGGCGGTTGCCAGCCGGCTGGCGATCGCGTCGCACGTGGCGCGTGCGGCCTACCGTGGCGAAGCGCCGCATGTGTATGAGGCCGCCGAAACGGACATTTCGGAGATCCGCAGCGGCGTGCTGGCCGATTCGATTACCGCGGGAGACAAGGTGGTCGAGCAGATCGTGCGCGAGGCGGCGCGGCACATCGGGCGGGCCGTGGCGGGCGTGATCCATATTCTCGGTCCGGACATGATCGTGCTCGGCGGCGGGCTGGTGGAAGCCATGCCGGACCTGTTCACCGACCACGTCGGCAAGACGGCTCGCAAGCGGGTGATGGCGGCGTTCCGGGACACGTTCAAGGTCGTGACGTCGAAGCTGAAGGACGACGCGGTGGCGCAGGGTGCGGCCGCATGGGCGCGGCACGTTCTTAGCTCGGAACGGCCGGCGTCGGTGGCTTGAGGAGCGCGAGATTGGGCCAGACACCCTCGTAACCCGAAGCGTCAGCGAGTGGCTCCGGCTACGGACGGACAATGCGCGAAAGCCCCTCGCTGACGCTTCGGGTTATGATTTGTCGGTGGGACGAGCTGTATTGGAGAGAGACACGAACCGTGCCGGACGCCGCCGTCAGCGCTGAAATTACCCAGCCGCCCGTCACGGTGCGGCCCGTCGCGGTGATCGACGTCGGCACCAGTTCCATCCGCATGGCGATCGCGGAAGTCGACTCGACCGGCCGCGTGCGGATTCTGGAGTCGTTGTCGCAGGGAGTCAGCCTGGGGAAGGACACCTTCACGAAGGGGGAACTCGGCAAGCAGACGATCGAAGACAGCGTGCGGGTGCTCAAGGCCTACCGCCGGAAGCTCGAGGAGTACGGCATCCGGCAGGCGGAACAGATCCGGGTGGTGGCGACCAGCGCCGTGCGGGAGGCGCTCAATCAGCTCGCGTTTGTGGACCGGATTTACGTGGCCACGGGCCTCACCGTGCAGCCGATCGACGAAGCCGAGGTGCACCGCATCACCTACCGCAGCATCCAGCCGCTGCTCAAGGCCGAGCCGCGGTTCGCCGATGCGACGACGATCATCTGCGAGGTGGGAGGCGGCAGCACGGAACTGCTGGTCGTTGACCGCGGAAACGTGCGCTACTCGCATTCGTACCGGCTCGGTTCGTTGCGGCTGCGACAGACGCTCGAGGTGCTCAGGACGTCGCGCGAAAAAATGCGCGCGATTATGGAACTGGAGGCCCAGCAGACGCTCGACGACCTGCCGCAGCACGTCCCCACACAGGACCGCATCGAGCTCCTCGCGCTGGGGGGGGACATCCGCTTCGCGGCCGGCGAACTGATCGGCAAACGGCAGGGAGACAACGTGGGCGTCATCCCGGTCGCGAAGCTGGCCAGGCTGGGCGACCGGGTGCTCGGCATGACGGAGGACGCCATTGTCCGCCGTTACCACCTGACGCTGCCTGAAGCGGAGACGCTCGGCCCGGCGCTCCTGGTGTATCTCCAGTTGGCGCAGATGCTGAATCTTTCGGAAATCACGGTCTCGGCGGCGACGCTCCGCGACGGGCTGCTCCGCGAAATGGGGGACCAGACGATCTGGACCGAGGATTTCCGGAACCAGATCATTCGCTCCGCCCTGGAACTGGGCCGCAAATACCAGTTCGACGAGCCGCACTCGCTGCACGTGGCCGAACTGAGCCGGACGCTGTTCGCAGCGCTGCGGGAGGAGCACGGGCTGGATGCCCGTTACGAGCTGATCCTGTACCTCTCGGCGCTGCTGCACGAGATCGGTGCGTTCGTCAGCCAGACGAGCATGCACAAGCACTCGATGTACCTGATCCAGAACAGCGAGCTGTTCGGGATGAGTCCGGGGGACGTGCTGCTCGTGGCGCTGGTCGCCCGTTACCACCGCCGGGCATCGCCCAAGCCGGCGCACCCGGGGTTCAACACGCTGGACCGGGACCGGCGCGTGGCGGTCTCGAAACTGGCGGCCATCCTGCGGATCGCCATCGCGCTGGATGCGTCCCGCAACCAGCGGGTCCGCGACATTACGTGCGTGCGCGACCGATCGCGGCTGATTGTCACGGTGCCGCAGGTGGACGATCTGTCGGTAGAGCAATTGGCGCTGCGGCAGGGGCGGTCGTTGTTCGAGGAGATCTACGGCATGCAGGTGCTGCTGCGCACGCAGGCGCGACCGGAGTTGAAGGGGCCGAGTTCGCAGTTGTAGCCAGTGCCACGGCGGGAACGACAACCGATGCCGCGTCCGTTACGATTCGCCACGTGCGTTTCGAGCGGCATCGAAGCCATTGCTCCGAATTCTGACTTCCGACCATGACCGACATTCACGACTTCACCCGACAGCTGCAGAAGGACAACGGCAGCAGGATTGTCCTGCTGGTGGCCGATGGACTCGGCGGCTTGCCGCTCGAACCGGGGGGAAAGACGGAGCTCGAAACAGCTCGCACGCCAAACCTCGATGCGCTGGCCCGGCGGGGGACGCTGGGGGGGAGCATCCCGGTGCTGCCGGGGATCACGCCCGGCAGTGGGCCGGGCCACCTGGGACTGTTCGGCTACGACCCGGTCAAGTACCGCATCGGCCGGGGCGTGCTGGAGGCGCTGGGGATCGATTTCGACCTCGGGCCGGACGACGTGGCGATTCGCGGGAATTTCTGCACGCTCGACGACGCGGGGAAGATCGTGGACCGGCGTGCCGGGCGGATTACGTCCGACAACGCCGTGCCGCTGTGCGCCAAGCTGGACCGGATCAGGATCCCGGGCGTCGACGTGTTCGTGCGGCACGTGAAGGAGTATCGGCTGGTGGTGGTGTTTCGCGGGATGGGGTTGGGGGGAGACGTGGACGACACCGACCCGCAGAAGACGGGAGTGCCGCCGCTCGCTCCCAAGGCGCGAAACACGGAATCAATGCGCACTGCGGAGGTGGCGGCGGAATTCCTGAAGCAGGCCCGGGCGGTGCTGGCCGCCGACGCGCCCGC
The DNA here is from genome assembly GCA_964633565.1 of uncultured Planctomycetaceae bacterium. Taxonomy (GTDB): domain Bacteria; phylum Planctomycetota; class Planctomycetia; order Planctomycetales; family Planctomycetaceae; genus CAZWGW01. The sequence goes on along the minus strand of CAZWGW010000275.1, from coordinate 313 downwards.
CAACTTTTTGACAATGCGCGGCATCGACAAGCGGCCGGCGATCCCGACGTACAGGGAAGTGTATGGCCTGCGTGCCGGCGCGATTGCGGTCTACCCGATGTACCGCGGGCTGGCGCGGCTCGTGGGGATGGACATCCTGGACGCCGGACAGACGCTCGCGGACCAGTGTGCCCGGCTGGAGGCGGCCTGGAAGGACTACGATTTCTTCTTCGTGCATTTTAAGTACACGGATTCAACCGGAGAGGACGGCAACTTTGCCGCCAAGGTGCAGCGGATCGAGGAACTGGATGCCGCGATTCCGCGGATCACTGCC
>CAZWGW010000274.1:3850-8471 GCA_964633565.1 uncultured Planctomycetaceae bacterium | reverse complement strand
CATCACCGGCATGAGCGTGCAGCGGTTCCGCATGACCGAGGTGCTGCGGGAACTCAAGGAGCGCGGCGCCCTCACGGTCCTCGGCGGACCGTGGGTCACGGTCGAAGAGGACTACTTCGGCGACCTGGCCGACGTCATCTTCGTCGGCGAGGCGGAGGAGACCTGGCCGCTGTTCCTGCGCGAGTGGCAGGCCGGCACGCACCAGCCGCGCTACGAACAGTCCGAAAAGACCGATATGACGCGGGTCCCCTGCCCGCGCTACGACCTGCTGCCGGCCAGGCGCTACCTGTTCGGCACGATGCAGTTCTCGCGCGGCTGCCCGTTCCAGTGCGAGTTCTGCGATATCATCGTCACGTTCGGCCGACGGCCGCGGCTGAAGACGTCGGCGCAGGTCATCGCTGAACTGGAGGCGCTGCGGAAGTCCGGCCTCGACGTGACCTTCATCGTCGACGACAACCTGATCGGCAACAAGAAGGCCGTGAAGGAAGTCCTCCGCGACGTCGCCGACTGGCAGCGGCGGAACGGCTATCCGTTGAGCTTCTTCACCGAGGCGTCGCTCGACCTGGCCGAGGACGACGAGCTGATCCAGCTCATGATCGAAGCCAACATCCAGTGTGTGTTCATCGGCATCGAGAGTCCGAACGAAGAGGCCCTGCGCGAAACGAAGAAATTACAGAACGTCCGCGCGCGGGGGGGGACGATCCTGGACAAGGTCCGCTACATCCAGCGGAAGGGACTCGAAGTCTGGTCCGGCATGATTGTGGGCTTCGACAGCGACGGCACGGATATTTTCGACGCCCAGATCCGGTTCCTGAGCGACGCCCGGATCGTGCACGCCATGGTCGGCATGTTGACCGCCATCCCCAAGACCCCGCTCCATGCCCGGCTTGCGGCGGACGGCCGGCTGGACCTCGACGATCGGAACGAGTTCGGCACGAACGTCATCCCGCTGCAGATGAGCCGGGAGGAACTGAGCGACGGTTACGTCCGCGTGATGCGGGAAATCTACGCGGCAGAGGCGTATTTCGAGCGTGTGGACCGGCTCTTCCTGGACCCGGAATTCCGGCCCGGCGCCGTGCAGCGGACGTACTGGCGGCGTCATCCCTGGAGCTGGCTGAAGGCGCAGGCGACGAACGCCGCGCGGGCTGCAGTGATCTACCACCGGCTGATGCGGCGCGTGCCCGACCCTCGTCTGCGCGACGAATACCGTCGACGGCTGCGAAACGTGTGGCGCGCGCGGCGTGATCCGTACTACCTGTTCGTCTACGCGGTCAAATGTGCCGTGCACTACCACTACCATCAGATGGTCGAGCGGCTCGCGCAGCCGGCTGGCGAACTGGTCAATTCGTTCTGATAGAGCGGCGACGGGCGGCGGTCTCAGAAGAACCACCGCAACTCGGCGCGTAACACATCCTCGTACCACGTCTCGTGCGTGAGGACGCGACCGTAGCCAACGGACAGGTCGACCGGCGACTGGAAGCGGTGCCGCACGCCGAGCTTCAGGTTGACGATCGTGTCGCCATCCGCGTCAACGAGCACCGGCGGCGGGCCTGCGCCACGCTGGCCGTCGAGCACGGTCCAGCCGACCGCCTCCAGCACGCCGCGCGTCTGGCCGCACGTCGAATCGGCCAGCAGGTAACTCGCACCGACGCCGTAGCGCAGCACGTTGCCGGCAACCCCTTCGGTGCCGCCGACAGCGATCCAGTCGCGCAGTTCGGCCTCGAGCGTCCAGCGCGGCGAAAGGCGCTGAAAGATCAGCAGCCCCGGCTCGATCGTCGCGTGGCGTGTCCCCAGTCCGCGGCTGGCGTCGCCGGTGGGGGCGTAAATCCGGAGTTGGGCCGTCCACCACGAGTCTTCGTCAGTCCAGAGGGCGAGCTTGGTACCGACGTTGATGTCCCCCGGTCCGCCGGTGTTGTCATTGAGTGTCGGATCGAGGAGCCGGAACGGTACTTCGCCGAATACGCTGACAACGCTCGTCGCGCGGTATTCGAGGTAGGCAGTGAAGTCCTGATAGTCGGTGCTCGTTTCCCGCCGTGGGCCGGGACCGAACGGCGGCCCGATGGGCCAGTAGAATTCTGCCCGATTCGCGCCGGTCAGGTCGTATGCCGAGTCGTAGCGGAAGCGGAAGATGGTCGCGAGGAACGCCGGGTCGATATAGCCGACGCCGCTGTCGGCGACCTGCGGCTCATCGGGCGGGGGTGGTGGCGGAGACGATGACTGCTGAGCGCAGACGGACGCGGCGCACAGCACCAGCACGCCGAACGGGGCGATGGTGAAGGCACGACGGCCGATTCCGTGAGGCATGAGCATGACGACGTCCTTGCCGGTCGGCCGCAACGACCCCGTCGATCCTTTGCGGCCTGTCAAGTTTATCGGAAATGCCTCGGGCAGCCCGTATGGAAAGCGGCACGGACTCGCAGGGATTCACCGCAGGGGAGGGGGCGTTACGGCCCGCGGGAGCGGCTCGAGGAGCAATTTGAACTCCGCGGCCTCGCGCACGGCGGCAAAGTCCGCGTGAGTTTCCAGCGTCGCCCGATCGGAATAGCCCGCAGTAATCGCCTGGTTGAGCAGCAACAGGGACCGACGCTGGAACTGGTCGCGCTGCGCGTCGATCTCCGACGCAGTCGCGCCACGGGCGCAGAACCGGGCGGCGAGTGCCAGGGAGGCAGCATCGGACGACAGCTCGTTCGCCATCTCATCGATGCGGACCGCGGCAGCGTCGAGTTCGCCGGCATCGAGGAGGAGGGGTATCAGGTTACGGTAGTGTCCGATGAGAAAGCGACGGTAAGCGGGATGCTGCGGATTGATCCGCAGCGCGTCCCGGCCATGGTCGACGGCGGACGACCAGAGATATATCGCCTCGCGCGGGGCGGAGCTGCGCGCGAGCAGCGCCAAATTCCCCTGCGTCAGTCCCAGCAGGTTGTGGAACTCGGCCACTTCCGGTGACTCAGCGGTCAGTTCCTCGAACAAGTCGCGCGCCGTCGACCACGCCTCTTTTGCGTCATTCAGGCGCGACGCCTGCTGCAGGGCGCTGCCGAGTCCGTTGTGGCAGTTGGCCAGTTCCTTGCGATAGGTCGGGACGCCGGGATAGCGCCGCGCCAACTGTTGCAGATCGAAGATGGATTCGCGATAGGCCGTCTCGGCGCGCTGCAGCGGTTCCGGCCCCATTTCGGGCGCTCGGCGGTTGACGAAATACAGGTTGCCGAGGTTCATCCGCGCGGTGGCCCGCTCGTAGTGCACTTCCGGCTCCACGTCGGTCCGTTCGGCGATCTCGCTGTAGAGGGCGATCGCAAGCTGATAGTTCTCCGCGGCGGCGACCGGTTGCCCCTGTTCGCGGAGCAGCACACCCAGGTCGACGTACGCCCGCGCCAGGTCCTGCCGATAGTCCATCTGACCCGCGTCGGCCGAAACATCCCGCAGAGGGGTCAGCAGATCGATCGCCGCGCGATATGACTGCTCCGATTCCGCGATGCGGTTCAGGTCATGCTGCATCAGACCGAGGTTGTAACGCGCGCGGGCCACAAGCGCCCGGTCGCCCGGTTCATCGCCGAACTCGCGGCGCAGCCGCTCGCCCACCGAATGAGCTTCACGATATGCGGCTTCGGCAGCGGGCGGGTCGTGTGGCCGCAGCGCTTCGCCGCGCCACATTTCCCCCTCGGCCCATCCGCGGAGATGCGCCGCGCTCTCCGGACCCTCGCGCGCCAGGCCCGCATAACCTGCGACCGCGGCGGCCGCGTGCTGGCCCGCCGCTTCATACTGCCCCAGCCGGAAACGGATCCGTGCCACGCGCAGTTCCGTGGCGGCGAGTTGCTCCCGCACCCGGGCATCGCTCGGTTCCTCGGCCAGAAACTGCTCGTACATCGCCAATCCGGTCTCCAGCAGCCGTTGCTGCTCGGGCGTATTCCCGGCCTGTCGGATGAGGTGCTGTTCCACCACGTCCATGAAATTGTCGGACGCGCGGCGCAAGCCGGTAAACGCCCGCTCGGCCCGGTTGCGGGCCGCCGTGATCTGCCGGTTTGCCGCGGCCTGTGCCATGATCCCGAGCGTCAGGCTGAGCAGCGTGACAATCGCGGCGGCACTGATGCCGGTCACCAGCTTCTGATGGCGGCGCATCCAGCGGCCGCAGCGGACGCTCCATGGATCGGGCCACGCGGCGACCGGCTCATCGGCCAGCCACGCCTTGAGATCGCGGGCCAGTGCAGCGGTCGTCTGGTAGCGATCCTCGGGGCGCCTGGCGGCCGCCTGCATGCAGATCGCCTCCAATGCCGGCGGCACACGCGGATTGACGCTGCGCGGCGGCGGGATGTCGCCGGCGATCACCGCCTGCAGCACGGCATCGACGACATTGGGGGCGATTGCCCGCTTGCCGGTCAGCAGCTCGTACAGCACCACGCCGAGACTGTAGATGTCGCTGGCCGGACCGACGCGTTCATGGGCGGCCAGCGCCTGCTCGGGGCTCATATAGGCCGGCGTACCAACAGCGGCCCCGGCCAGCGTGTGCGTGGCAGAGCCGCTTTCCATCACGGGCGGCGGGGGTGTCGAATCGTTTTCGCCGACCGGCGCGTTCCCCAGCACCTTCGCCAGTCCCCAGTCGACGACCAGCGTCTCGCCGAACTCGCCC
>CAZWGW010000274.1:0-3840 GCA_964633565.1 uncultured Planctomycetaceae bacterium | reverse complement strand
TTTCGTCTTTGGGTCGTACATGATGTTGGCCGGTTTGATGTCGCGATGCACGACTCCCCGGCTGTGCGCGTAGCCGAGCGTGTCGCAGACGGCAAGGAAGCGGCTGAGCAGTTCCCGGAGTTCCAGCTCCCGCTCGGTGCGGTCGCGGTTCAGGTCCTGGTCGGCCTCATGGAACCGCCGAATCGCCTGCTGCAGGCTGTCGCCGCCGATGAACCGCATGGCGTAATACGGGCGGCCGTCCGGATAACGGCCCAGCCCGTAGACCGGGACGATCCCCGGATGCTCCAGCCGCCCGGTCACCTGCGCCTCCTGCACGAAGCGGACGCGCGACTCGGTATCGTCGGCGAAGAGTTCGCGGATCTCCTTCAGCGCCACCTCGCGCTCCAGTTCGACGTCGAGGGCCACAAAGACCTCGCCGAGTCCTCCGGCGGCGTGGGAACGCAGCACGCGATAGCGCTCCGCCACGCGGACCGTCGGCACGACGCCTCCGGGGTGCGGCGGACCGTTCCGCGGCGGCATGATGATCGTTCGGGAGGCGCATGTTGCGGACGCCGCCCCCGTCGCTGGTCCCTGCGCCAGCGCCGCCAGACTCGCGGCTGCATCGTTTCCGTGACGGGCCAGCAGGTGTCTAACGCCCTGTTCCAGATTGCTCAATTCATCGGGTGAGAGTCCGCCGTGCCGGGCCAGACGTTCGCGGATTTCCTGATCGGTCGACTCCGCTGCAGCATCGCAGACGTCATCCAGTTTCTGCTGATCGATGAGGCCCATGCAGAAAGCCATCAACCCGAGCAGACGTCCGCTTTCCGAGCTGGACATTTTCAACTCCTCTCGCGACTTCAGAACTCCCTCGCGCATGACGGCCGGACAACGGCAAGCACTCCGGCCCGAGGCGATGCAAATGATAGCGACCTTGTGGGGGAGAATTCCCGGCCGCGCAGTTGAATTACGGCGACACGAGACTGTGACGGGGGTCGGTGACCCCGGAGAATGCGTTGTGCGCGCACGAGTGACCGGCCTCACTGAGGCCGGCTCCAGTGGTGCCGCATCACCACGACGCGCACTTAACTGCCCGGGCCGTACACTTCGATCTCATGCAAGGAAAACGTGTGGTCCGGTCCCGGCCGAGTCAGCTCGAGCACGAGCGACTGTGTTGTCAACGGTTCCGGCAGATCGATGCGCGACCATTGTTCCGGCCCGGCTCCCCTGATCCCGAATGCCTCCCCGCCGCTCCCCGCTTTGACCGTCCAGTCGTACTGCGTCGCTCCGGAGACAAACAGTCGCACGGACTTGACGGTCGTCGGCTGCTGGAATGTGAACGTCAGCACGGCCGGGTCGACGCCGCCAGTCGTCTTGAACGTGCCGGTGTCCCCGTCCGTCAGCTTGCGCGGGAAGTTGTTCCAGCCGGCGTTGTGCTCGGCCGAGATCGCCCCGCTCCCCAGGAGCGACGCCAGTTCGAGCTGCTGCAGGTCGTCTTCCCGAGCATCGGAATTATCAGCGAGGGCTGTCGGCGGCGCAGCGGTGCCTGACGGCGCAGAACGGATCGGCTCAGGCGACTGCGGTTGTGAGGTGCACCCGCAAGCGACGCTGACTGCCAGAGCGATCCAGGAAGTCCGCAGCGGCAGGTACTGTATCACGCATGCCTCCAATCGCAGTCCGATTCCCGGCGAATGTATGCGGCCTGTGAATCCTGGTGTATCATTGGCAAAGTTGTACCCTGATGTGTCCCCGATGTCCAAGAACGCCGCTCGCGGTTCGGAGTTTGCACTCGATCCGTCGCTGCGCGCCTCGCGGCGTGCTGCGCTGCAGTTGGCGTGTTCTGGCGCGTTTGGACTGTCGCTTTCGCGTCTCCTGCAGGCACGTGCCGGTGCTTTGGAAACGGCCGCAGTCGACGGCGGATTCGGCCGCGCCAAGTCGTGCATCGTGCTGTTCTGCTGGGGCGGCATGAGCCAGTTGGAAGGCTGGGACCCCAAACCCGACGCGCCGGCGGAGGTCCGCGGCGACTACAAGGCGATTGACACAACGATCCCCGGCGTGCAGGTCGGGGAGTACCTGCCAAATCTGGCGCGGCAGACAGAGCGGCTCGCGATTGTCCGTTCTTGCCGGCACCGCGCACGGGACCACCGGCAGGCCGCATACTGGACGCTGACCGGCGTCCCGCCGATCCAACTCGACGGCGTCATGGTTTCCAATCCGGTGCTGCCGACGCGCCACGACAAACCCTCGCTCGGCTCCATGGTCGGCTGGTTGCGTGGCGTCAATTCCGAACTCCCGGCAACGGTGACGCTGCCGTATCCGATCGCCGAGCGCGGACTGGTCGGCGGACAGAATGCCGGTTTTCTCGGAGTCCGTCACGATCCGTTGTTTGCACGTCCCACCACAGGCGAACCGTTTCCGGGTGTGTCGCCCCTGTCGGAAGCGCCGGATTTTACGGCAATTGACAAAACAGTCTCCCGGCGGCTCCAGTCGCGCGGACAATTGCTGCAGACTTTGGAAAGCCCGCCAGGAATTACCGGTCGCGATTACGATTCGGCGGCGTGGGATCATTTTCACGAGTACGCGGCGGACATGCTGACCAGCCCGCAGGTGCAGCGCGCCTTCCGACTCGACCAGGAACCGGACCGGCTGCATGAAGCTTACGGCCGGCACATCTTCGGCCAGAGCGTGCTGCTGGCGCGGCGGCTGACGGAAGCCGGCGTGCCGCTGGTGACGGTCAATTGCGGCGCCGGAGACCTCAACGGCGGCATTGGCGCGATCTGGGACACGCATTTTGTTGCGTTTCCGCAACTCAAGCAGCATCTGATGCCCCCCTTCGACCGCGCCGCGAGTGCGCTGCTCGATGATCTCGCCGACCGCGGCACGCTGGACGAAACACTGGTCGTGTTCCTCACCGAATTCGGCCGTCAGCCGCTGATCAATCAGTTCGCGGGCCGCGATCATCTGCCGGATTGTTATTCGGTGGCGTTTGCCGGCGGCGGTATTCGCGGCGGGCAGGTGCTGGGGCGGTCCGACCGGCTGGCCGCCGAGGTGCTGGAAGGCGCCTGCGGACCGGCCGATCTGCATGCGACAGTGTTTCATGCGCTCGGGATCGACGGAGGAACGACGTTGACCGATCGTGCAGGGGAAAGTGTGCCGTTGACGGACGGGAGGCCGCTGCTATTGTTTGCCTGATTGTCAATTGCGACATTTCGGCCGCAAGGACCCACACCGATTCGTCCCGGGCGGTGCCCCACAGCACCGGCCGTTGGTCGGGCAATGGAAACGCGGTTATAATCCAGGTGATCCGCAACCATCGGTAACCGCCTTTCCCTCCGATTATGGCAAATGCGTTCTCATAATCGCCGGAAGATCGGCGCAGCGGAATTCCAACTGCATGGTCACCGCAACCGTCAGATCGTAGACGAATGCAATCCCAATGATGTGATCGCCGGTTGAGAACCGATGCTCTCATGAGCGATTCAAGGGCCGGAACAACCCGTAAGTCGAAATCTCCAGCGGGTCAATGCGCTGTCTGCCGCTCGCAGCGCAGGAACCATCCCGCATCATGAAAATCCGGCAAGGTGCCTGAATGCGCATCTGGAAACACAGCCCGTACGACGGCTTGATGCTACTTCCGACGGCCCTCCAGACGGGGATCTTCGTCTGGCTGGCCTGTACCTGGGATGAGCGGTCGTGGCTGCAGATCGGGTTGTTGGCGCCGGTGGCGCTCTTTCTGGCGTGGCACAATCCGATCATGACCACGCACAACTTCATCCACCTGCCCTGGTTTGCCTGGAAGCCGCTCAACCGGCTGTACGCGGCGGTTAACTCGATCAATCTGTGCATGCCGCAGATCCTGTATCG
>CAZWGW010000273.1:0-8501 GCA_964633565.1 uncultured Planctomycetaceae bacterium | reverse complement strand
CGGCGCCAGACGGGCGGACCTGACTTCATCCCCGCGCCCCCCGCCCCACCCGCCTCCCCCCCCCCCATCTCTTCTTCCGCCCCCCCCGACCCCTTTTTCGGCGTCATCTTGTAACGTGGGGCCGTGGGGGCCATAATAGACCGCACGTCTGCGCCAACCTGTAGTCGGCGTCAGTGACCCCGGCCGAATGACACGCAGACCCCCTCCCGGCCTCACTGAGGCCGGTTGCACCTGCCGATCACCGAGGAGCTTCATTCCCACCCGAAGGAGGAACGCTGCCATGCGTGGATTCCTGTTAGCCGTCTGGGTGCTGGTGCCGGTCGTCGCCGGCGCATTCCATTACGGGCCGGGCCAGGAACGGCTCCAGCTCGACGACGTGCAGGCCTACCAGGCTGCCGGGAAGCGGCATGCGCAACAGGGCGACCATGAGGGGGCGGTCAAGTACTTCGACGAAGCCCTGGCCCGATTGCCCGCTGGACGTGAGGCCGAGGCACACCGCATTCGCGTGGAACGGGCCAAGGCCATGCTCCTGTCGCAGCGACTCCCCGAGGCCTACGACGATCTCACGCTGCTGCTGGAGGAACTGCAGGCGGACTCGTCGACCGATCCGAAGCTGCTGGCCGACACCCGCGAGTCGCTGGCCAACGCCAAGTATTACCTGACCTGGCTGATGCGGCTCGAAGGCGAACAGCGCACCGAATGGGAGCCGGAAATTGAAGCGGCCCGCCAGACGTATCGCTTGCTCGCCGAGCAGGCGGAAACGGGCGGAGATAACGCCGCGCTCAAGCGGCATCAGGAAGACCTCGAGGCCACGATTCGTCTCGCCCGCATGGACCTCAGCGAACTGCAGGCGCTGCCGCTCCCCAGCCAGTGCAAAGGCTGCTGCAGCGGCAATTGCAACTGCAAGGGGAAGAAGCCCGGTAAGGGCCAAGGCAAGACGCCGCAGAAGAAAGAGGGGGACCAGTTCGCCCGCGGCGCCAGTTCCGGCCCGCCGCCCGACGACGGGGGGAACTGACCACGGTCGTTGTGGCCAATTCGGGCCGATGTGAGGTGCGCGACTCGCTTCGGAGTGCGCGCCATCGCGTCTCAATTCCGTTTTCGCCCGCCAAGGCCGTTCGTAGTGTCCCGATTCATCGGGGTGCGGGCGGAAGGACGCGTTGTCTGGAACGAGACCGCATAAATGCGGTCACTACGAACTTGCCTAATTGTGCGTTTCAGGGGGGATGGTCGACATGACTCGACGCAGTTTGCGGTCCATCGTTGTCACTGCCATCGGATTCACGCTGGCCGTCAACGCGGTAACTCCTGTCGCGGCTCAAATTCGACGACTCCCGCGCGCGACTTCGACCATTCAAACAGCGGCACAGCAGATCGAGGCTGTTGAGGGCGGTGAGATCCCCGCAGCGACGCCGGACGCAAACGGCGCGACGCCACAGCCTGCCGCTGCGCCGGCGACCGCCTCCCCGCGCCTGCAACGGCTGCAGCAGCTCAAATACGATCGCAGACCGTCGGCAATGCTCCGCGCCTGGGCCGGCGTCACGGAAGAACCTCAGCCGCCCGAAAGTCAGGAGGGCGCCGCCGCACCCGACCAGCCGGCGCCACCCGTTGCCGGCGTTGAGCCCGTGCCCGCGTCTCCCCCCACCGACGAAGCGGCCGCCAGGGCCGCAGCCGAAGCCGCGGCGAAGGCGGCTGAACTCAAGGCGCTCGACGAGGAACTCAAAACGCTCCAGCGCCACGTCACGCTCGGCAAATGGACTGACGTCAGGACTTACCTCGCCGGCATTCCGGCCGACGAAGGCAAGGCCGGCTTCGCCCAGATGCTCCGCTCCCTCGCGCAGGCCCCGCCTCCGCCCGGCGGCGGTGGCGACCTCGCCCGCATGCAGATCCCCAACGTCGGCCCGGTCGCCGAGCAGAACGTCTTCGCGCTCGACGACCTCGTCGGTCTCGCCGCCGCATGCCCGCACGAGAAAGACCGCCCCACGGTCACGCTCCTCGGCCCCATCATGCGGCAGGTGCTGCAGGGGGGCGTCCTGTCGCAGACCGCCGTCGCGCGTCTGGAGCGGGAATCCGCCCGGCCGGCCGAAGAGATTGTCCTCACGAAACAGCACTGCGCGTGGCTCCTCGTCGCAGCCAACCTCACCGTGGAACTGGAAAAGTTCCTGCCGGCGCAGGACGAAGCGATCGCCGCGAAAGACGCCGAGTCGCTGCTGCTGCTGGCACAGTGCCTCCTCGCCCAGCATGCCCGCGACAAAAAGCCGGAACTCCTGGAGCGGGCCTGGTCCGCCGTCCAGCCGGTCCTCGACATGCCGGACGTGAAGGACGCTTCACAACAGGAAGCGCTGAAGATGGCCGTGGCGCTCGCGCCGCGCATTCGCGAAGACCTCGGCCTCGTCTGGCTCGAAGCCAGCTTCGCCCGCGAGCCGGAACGGGGCATGGAAATCCTCGCGGCGACCGGGGCCTCCGCCTCCGCCGGCCTGCTGACCAACGCCGGCAACGCCGACGAGCGACTGCAGAATCTTCGCCTCCAGAAAACCGCCGTCGAGTCGCTCCTGGAAAAAGCCCCCGACCGCGCCGGCGAATGGCAGGAAACCCTCCGCGTCCTCGCCTACACCTGGCTCCGCGAGGCCGAAGCGTCGCGCGCGTACGACCAGTCTTCCTCGATGAACCCCCGCCTGCAGCGCGATGTCTACGGCAACTACTTCTACCTCAGTGACGACGGCGAGATGATGATGGGCGGCCGGCGTCCCTCCGGCGGCCCGATCTCGGTCATTAAATCGGCCGACATGCTTGACGTGGCCCCGAGCGAAGCGTGGCTCGCCCGCGTCGACGACTCTCAGCGCCCGCGTTTCGAGGCGCTCCAGGCGCAGCTCTACCTCAAGGTCTCCGAAGACGAAGAGGCGTTCCCCTACATCGAGCGGCTCGCCGTCACGCATCCGGACGTCGCGCGGGACCTCGTCCACGAGTTCATCCGCGTCTGGACCCGTAACCACGACCCCAATTCCAGCACCCGCTACACCAGCCCCTACATGTACATGTACGGCTTCGAGATGCGGGCCAACGGCATCCCGCTCACCCGCTCCAAGCAGGTCCGCAACGTCGAAGAACTGGCCGAATGGGTCGCCCGCATCCGCAAGCTGCCGATCACGGACCTCGACGAAAGCCTGTTTGCCAGGGCATTCACCGCCTGCCACAGCAGCGCCGAGGTGTACCGCGTGGAAGACATCGAAGACGTCTTCGGCGCGATCGGCAACCTCGACGCGAAGACCCTGGCCGAACTGGTCCACCAGATGCGGACCAACCTCGCCGCGATCTGGCGCATCCCCGCCGTCCAGGAACAGGCCAAGACGCAGCGCAAGCAGAAAGACATCGAGGCCGAAGTCCTCCGCGGCTACGACGTCGCCCGGCAGGTCGTTGCGGACGGACTCGCGAAGTACGAGGGGGACTGGCGGCTGCACCTCGCCCAGGCGTGCGTATTGCTCGATGAGACGCAGTACCAGAACGAACTCGCCCCCAGTTCCGAGTTCAGCGAGCGCCGGCTGTCGGCCATCGACCAGTTCCGCGCCGCGGCCGAACTCTATGCCAAACAGGTCCCCACGCTCCCCGAAGAAGACCAGACCGCCGAACCGTTCGAACGCTGGTTCTACGCGGGACTCGGCGCGAGCGACATCGGCGGGATCGACCACCGCTCGACCCCCGACCCGCGGCAGCCCCCGCTCATCGCCGCCGCGCTCCGCGCGCTCCCCGGCGAATCGGCCGAAAAGCACGTCAACTTCTTCGCGAATTCGCTCTTCACGCGGATGAGTTCGCTCAAGCCGACCGTCAAGTTCGCCTACCTCAAGGCGGGCTTTGAGATCGTCGGCGACGCCGAGCCGGCCGCCGAGGCCCGCAAGGTCTACGACTACTACAACGACCTCGTCACCGAGATCAATCTCGTCACCCGCGTCGACGGCTCCGCCCGCGTCGGCCACGACGGGCCGTTCGGCGTGTTTGTCGAGCTGCACCACACCGTCGAGATCGAGCGGGAGTCCGGGGGCTTCGGCAAATACCTGCAGAACCAGAACTCCATGTCGTACGCCTGGAACTACGGCCGCCCGCTGGAGAACTACCGCGAGAAGTTCGAGGAGTCGGTCCGCACGCTGCTGGAAGAGCAATTCGAGGTCCTCTCGGTGACGTTCCAGGAGAAGGACGTCAACTCCCGCTCCGGCGACCAGGCCGGGTGGCGCGTTACGCCCTACGCGTACCTGCTGCTGAAGCCGCGTGGCCCGGAGATCGACAAGCTGCCGGCCCTCAAGATGGACCTCGACTTCCTCGATACGTCCGGCTACGTCGTGCTGCCGGTGACGTCGCCGCAACTGCCGATCGACGCCGCCCCCGACAAACCCGACGCGCGCCCCTACGCCAACCTCACGATCACGCAGACGCTCGACGAGCGGCAGGCGGCCGAGGGGAAGCTGGTGCTCGAAGTCAAAGCCGTCTCTCAGGGCCTCGTCCCGCCGCTGGAGGAGATCGTCGACGTCCGCGCCAGCGACTTCGAGGTGACGGAGACCGAGGACCAGGGGGTCCTGATCTCGAAGTTCGATCCCGACAGCAGCGAGCCGGCGGTCATTTCCGAGCGGACCTGGATGGTGAGCTACGCCGGCCGCCAGGACCTCGCCGCGCTGCCGACGGAGTTCCGTTTCCCGGAGCCGAAGGTCGAGGTGAAGGAGTCGTCGTTCCTGCGCTATGAGGACGCCGACCTCAAGTCCGTGGAGGCCGTCGTCTCACTGGAGCGGGAGTACGGCGAAGTCCGCCAGACCTGGCCGTGGGTTGTTGCGATCGGCGTCCTGGCACTCGTCGCCGCCTTCTTCGGCTACCGCGCCCTGACGCGCCGCCCTGTACTTGAGGTCGAAGCCGGCCCGCAGCTCCCGGAAACGCTGACGCCGTTCAACGTATTGGCGCTCCTGCGGCGGATCGAGGCCAATAACGGCTTCGACCCGAACACGAAACGCGAATTGGCGACGAACATCCAGACGCTGGAGCGGTATTACTTCGCCGGGGGGGAGGACCAGCCGCCGGATTTGCGCGGGGTGGCGGAGAGGTGGGTGCGGCGCGGGTGATGACGAGGAATCCAATGAATTTCATCCCGGCCTTCCCGTTTTTGCGTCAGCCGGCTTGAAGATGCGAAATCGGATCGAATAGCACGTCGAACAGGCCTCGATTGCTCGAAGCGATTAGTCGAAGCGTACCGTCAACCAACCCGGTGAATGCGCAAACGACGGATGCCCGATCTCAAGGCTCAAGCGCTGGTGGAGTTGGAGCGCCGATTCGGGCGCCCGACAAAACTGCCCGGCAGTAACTCGCTGTTCGAATTCTCGTCCGATTCACCCTTCCGCCTCTACTTCCGCTATTCGAAGGACCACGGCGGAAATACGTTCTACGGACTTCGCCAAATTGACCTGAGGCAGTTGGAAGGACACCACTCCGCGATCTGCTTCCTTTGGGACACGCAAACTGAACCGCTGTTTGTCCCGTTCGCGGAATATGAAGAGGTGTTCCGCGACGCAAGTCCCGCATCGGACGGCCAGTACAAGGTCCAGGTGTATCCCAGCGACGACGCGATCGAGCTGTCCATCGCGAAGCTCGGCCGATTTAACGTTGAAGCGCACTTGGGCTGGCAGAGCCTTGATCGAATCGCCATCGACACGGTCACTGATCCCGTCCCAGCTCTCACGCACGGGCAGGTGCAGACGATTCTCGCCGCGATCGGAACTGCCAAGGGCTGCGATATCTGGATTCCGCCGAACAATCGTGCGGGATTGGACGAATCGTTGCTGTCACGCAACGTTCTCCTCCGGGACATGCTTCCGCCAGGCCTCACATCACTCGCCCATGCACTCAATGAAGTCGATACGATCTGGCTGGATCGCGGGTCGGGCGACCTCCGTTCGCTGTTTGAGGTGGAGCACTCAACGCCAATCTATTCCGGGCTGTTGCGATTCAATGACTTTCGCCTGATTGCCCCCACTTCTCAGGCCCAGTTCACCGTTGTGTCAAACGAGGAACGTCGTGCGGTATTCGTGCGTCAGGTGCATCGGCCGACCTTTGTGGCGACTGCGCTGAACGAGAGATGCACATTCTTGCCGTATAGCGACGTGTACCGTTGGTTCCGGCGTGTTGTGGCGCCCGTTGCCACTTCAGCGACGACGGTGTAATGACGTACGATTCTGGCCCGACAACCTTGCGGCGGACCGCTTGGGGATTCGCGGCACAAAGAAACTCTCCCCATCTTGCTTGATCAAGATGACCTCCAGCACGCCGTTCCGGCAAGGCACTGACCTCCACAGGTCGAAGTACGGGATGAGGTCGGTGTAGTCGCAGATGCGCTCTGTCAGCCACTTGCAGAGGTTGTGCGACGGCACCACGAGCGACGCCCCAATAAGGTGCCCCTTCATGAGGCCCATCGCCATCTGGTTCAGCGCCTGATGGTTCAACGAGATATCTCCGGTCTTCCATTCCAGCACCACCGGCCCTGCCTTGGAGTAGAAGATCGCATCGAGGGCGCACTCTATCCAGCCCAGTTTCTCGAGTCGCGTGATGCAATCGCTCTTGATCGGCTTTACGCTGTTCCCCTCACCCGGCTTGTTGCGGCTCTGCGGAAAGATCGTGAACGTACCGCTTCCTGGTGGCCAGTCGACGGCCGCGATGGACTGGAGCAGGCCGCTGCGAATGCGCTTCCATTCCGCGGACTTGGGGAAGGCGCCGTTTGAAATCAGCGTCTCGACGTGAACGATTTTCATTGACAGTCCCTGACTTGCAGCCTCCGCAGGAGCTTGAGTGGTTCGACGCCGAATGCGCTCGACTTGCGCGCGTCAATCAGCAGCGCACAGAGACGGCGAATGGCACTCAGTGCAGACCGACGCTGTGATGCGGGGAGTCTATACCCGAATTGCGATTAGCCCAAATCGGGCTAGCCAAATCCTTGGCCTCCAAGGACGGCAGTTCGTAGTGGCCCGATTTATCGGGCCGTCGGGGGGGAATTTCTCCTGCCGACTCTCAGAATCGCATAAGTGCGGTCACTACGAACCTTTCGTAGACGCCCCCTACCCCACTCGAAACTCCCTCACCACCTCCTCATTCAACTCAATCCCCAGCCCCGGCCCGTCCGGCACCGGCACCCGGCCGTCGACCAGCGGCGGCAGGTTCTTCACCAGCTTCCGCATCAGCGGCGACGGACGCAGGCAGTATTCCACGAGGTCGCCCCCCGGCACCGACGCCATCCAGTGCAGCGACGCCGCCAGGTTGATCCCCGTGCTGAAACAGTGCGGCACCGCGCGGCGGCCGCGGGCTTCGGTCATCGTGGAGACCCGGCGGCAGACCGTCAGGCCGCCGCAGAACGCCACGTCCGGCTGGATCACGTGCACGCCCCGCTCGATCAGGTCCTCAAAGTCCCAGTGCGTCACGTCCCCCTCCCCCGCCGCGATCGGCACCGGCGAGCGCGGGCAGAGTTCCGCGTAGCCCTTGCGGTCGTCCTGCGAGAGCGGCTCCTCCAGCCAGCCGATCCGGAACGGGGCGAGCAGCTTGGCCCGCTCCAGCGCCGTCGGCATCGTCCACGCGTGCCCGGCGTCGACCATCAGGTCCCGCTCGTAGCCCCACGCATCGCGCGCGGCGGCAACGTGCGCCACGTCGACGGCCGGGTCCTTTCCGAACGGTCCCCAGCCGAACTTGGCCGCCGTGAGGCCCAGGTCGATGAACTGCCGCGCGAGCTGCGCCGTGTCGTCCGGCGTGTCGCCGAACAGCACGCTCGCGTAGGCCCGCACCGTGTCGCGCCGGCGGCCGCCGAGCAGGTCGCAGACCGGTTTCCCCTCGATCTTCCCCTTCAGGTCCCACAGGGCGATGTCGGCCCCACTGATCGCGTGCAGCGCCGCCCCGCGCCGGCCGTAGCGGTTCGTCTCGTAGTACATTCTCTCCCACAACCGCTCCGGGTCGCTCGGGTCTTCTCCCAGCAGGATCGACGTCAGCCCGTGCCGGCGCGCGGCCGAGCGCGGGGCCTCGAAGCAGGCCTTGCAGACGTACGACTGGCTGGTCACCTCACCGATCCCCGTGAGGCCGGCGTCGGTGTGGATCAGGACGACCAGCACGTCGAGCGTGCCGTCGGGAATGGCCTCGACGTTCGGGACGCGGAGATGGATCGGTTCGACGGCGGTGATTTTCACGGGCACGGCGCGATTGATCGGGCGGTCATCGTAACCCGAAGCGTAAGCGAGGGGCTGAGTTGTGTCGACGCTCAAATTCCTCGCTTGCGCTTCGGGTTAGGATGGAGAGACGCTGGCGCGTCCAGCAGGTGTGACGTGCAGCGCATACTGACGATTGTAGCCGAACTCGCCAGAGTTCGGGCCGTCGCGCACTCGACGCCCGAATTCTGGCGAATCCGGCTACACTGCCTCAGTGCCCGCTACTTCACCTCCGCGCGCTGCCGCAGATCCGGCAGCTTCTGGTTGAGCAGGTCGTCGAACCGCGCCGGC
>CAZWGW010000272.1:0-8509 GCA_964633565.1 uncultured Planctomycetaceae bacterium | reverse complement strand
CCCGCGCGGATTAACCCGCGCGGGGCGATCGCTTTGGCGTCCTGATCTGAGATTTGAAATTCGGGATCATTGAGATCTCCGATTTCAGACGTGAGAAACCGAGCGGGCCACCCGCCGCCTGGCGCTGACTTCCCCCCTGAAGCCGGGCCTATGACCTGCCACAACTGAAGGAGAACACGATGCGGATCATCGATCGCGCTCGTCTGTGATCCGCGCGCTCGCGCACCGCTCGACTCTGCACGGCGGCCGCCCTGGCCGTCCTCTGCACCGCCTCCGCCTCCGCCTCGCCGCGATTCCAGAACATCCTGCCGCACGGCGGCCAGCGGGGGACCGAGGTCGACGTCGTCCTCCACGGCACCAACTTTGAGGACGCCGAAGAGGTCATGCTGTACGACCGCGGCCTGGAGGTCGTGTCGCTGGCGCAGCCGGAAGAGGCCAACAAGGGTCGCCAGGTCAAGGTGCGGTTCCGCATTGCGGCTGACGCTCCGCTCGGGACTCAGCGGATGCGGCTGCGTTCCCGGAGCGGCCTGTCGGACCTGTTCACATTCCACGTCGGGCCGTTGCCCGTCATCGAGGAGGTCGAACCGAACACGGACTTCGCGACGCCCCAGGCGATCCAGAACAACGCGACCGTCCACGGACGGGTGGACAGCGAGGACGTCGACTATTACGCCGTCGACTGCAAGCAGGGAGAGCGCCTCACCGCCGAGGTGTTTGGTCTGCGGCTGGGATACTCATCCAGCGGCAACTTCTTTGACCCGTACGTGGCGATCCTCAACGAGCAGCGGTTTGAACTGGCGGCGAGCGACGACACGGCCCTCGTCTGGAATGACGCCGTTGCCTCGCTGATCGTCCCCGCGGATGGCCGCTACTTCATTCAGATCCGCGACGCCTCGTACCTGGGCGACGGCCGTGCGTATTACCTGCTGAGCATCGGCAGTTTCCCGCGGCCGCAGGGGATCGTGCCGGCCGGCGGCAAGCCGGGCGAGACCGTCAAGGTAACGTTCCTGGGCGACATCGGCGGAGACTTCCAGCGCGACGTCACACTCCCTGCGGAGATCCCGGAGAGGTTTGCGCTCGACGTGGCCGATGACCGGGGGACAGCCCCTTCGCCGCACGTGTTCCGCATCTCGGCGCTCGACAACACGATCGAGGCGGAGCCGAACAACGCCGTGGCCGAGGCCACCGCGGGCCCGGCCCCCGGCGCGTTCAACGGCGTCCTGTCGCAGCCCGGCGACGGAGACTATTTCAAGTTCACCGCCAAGCAGGGGCAGGTGTTTGAGGTTGAATTGTATGCACGCCGCATCCGCTCGGCACTCGACCCGGTCCTCTACATCTGCAACGCCCAAGGGGGCCGCATTACGGGCAACGACGACAGCCGCGGTCCGGACAGCTACATCCGCTTTCAGGTCCCGGCGGACGGCGACTACCTGCTGGAAGTCCGCGACCACCTGAACAACGGCGGCCCGGCCTACACGTATCGCATCGAAGTCACCCCGGTCACGCCGAAAGTCGTCGCCAACACGCTGGACGTGCGGCGCTATGTGCAGCCGCGGATCATCATCCCCCAGGGAGGCGGCTGCGGCGTGGTGATCAATGTCGCGCGGCAGGACTTTGGCGGCCCGATTGCCTTTCGACCGGAAAACCTGCCGGCCGGCGTCACAGTGGAGTGCCCGGAGGGTTGGCGCGGCGGGGCGCAGATGCCGGTGGTGTTCTATGCCGCCGAGGACGCGCCGCTGGCGGGGACCTACGCCAATATCGTCACGCAACTCAACGACCCGAATCAGCCCAACCTCCAGGTCGAGGGTCCGCTGAAGCAGGAGATCCTGCAGGTCCGGGGTCCGAACAATTCCACCGTCTGGACGGAAGACCAGAACCGGATGGCGGTCGTCGTTCGCGAGAAGTTGCCCTACAAAGTCTGGCTCGAAGCCCCCAAGGTACCGCTCGTGCGCGGCGGATCAATGAACCTGAAGGTGAAATGCGAGCGGGCGGAAGGCTTCACCGCGGCGATCAACGTCAACCTGCTGCAGAACCCGCCGGGCTGCAATTCCAGCGGCTCCGTGCAGATTCCCGAGGGGCAACTGGAAGCGGTCATCCCGATGAACGCCGCCGGGAACGCCCCGCCCCAGACGACGATGATCGCGGTGCGTGCCGTGAGCCGCTCGGAAGAGGGATTTGAAACGACCTGCACGCCGTTCGTGCCCCTCACGGTTGAAGAGGAATACGTGAAACTCGATTTCGCGCAGTCGGCCGTCGAACAGGGGAAAGAGGCCGGCATGCTCGTGAAAGTCACCAAGCGCAAGGACTTTGAAGGTGAAGCCCAGGTGACGCTGCTGGGGCTGCCGGCGAACACGACGGCCGAGCCGCTGAAGCTCACCAGGGACCAGGCCGAACTGGTGTTCACGGTCAAAGCCGCCGAGGCGGCGCCGGTGAGCGACAACAAGAACCTGTTCTGCCAGGTGCTGGTGCCCGAGGCGGGAGAGACGATCCTGCACAACCTGGGGACAGGACGGCTGCGGATCGATCCGCCGCCGCCGATGCCGGTGGCCCAGCCCGCCCCGATGCCCACACCCGAACCGATGCCGATGCCGGTGGCCCAGGCCGCGCCGCCTCCCAAGCCGCTGTCGCGCCTGGAGCAGCTCCGACTGCAGCAGAAGGAACGTGACGCGGCGCAGAAACCCTCCGGCGGCGGACAATGAGCCGCGGCGCCCCGTGCGTCAATCCGCGAATCTGAATCGACAAGACTGAGGATGAGAGCGACATGTCACTGCGGACAACCCTGACTTCGATTGCGGCGTGCCTCGTGTGCGCGCCGCTGCTGGCCGCGGACCTCGTGGAGTTGCGTGTTTCGCCGCCGGACGTCGGCCTGACGACCAGCCGCGCGAGACAGTCGATGGTCGTGCAGGCCGTCTATGCGGACGGCATCACGCGCGACGTCACCGACCAGGCTGCCTGGACCTTTGCCAACGAGGGTCTCGTCCGCCGCGAAGCGAACATTCTGTACCCGGTCGCCGACGGCGAGACGCAGCTCACCGTCGGCTTCGAAGGGAAGAGCGTGATGCTGCCGGTCAAGGTGCAGAAGGCGGCGGAACCGCGTCCCGTCAGCTTCAAGCTGGACGTGATGCCCGTGTTCATGAAGGCCGGGTGCAACTCCGGCAGTTGCCACGGCGCGGCGCGGGGCAAGGACGGCTTCCGGCTCTCGCTGTTCGGGTACGACGCCAACGGCGACCAGCACCGCATCTGCCGCGAACAACCGGGCCGGCGGATTGACCTGGCGGTGCCCGAAGCCAGCCTGATTGTCGAGAAATCCGTCGGCGCCGTCCCGCACACCGGCGGCAAGCGGTTTGAGCCGGACTCCGAACTGGCCCAGATCATGGTCGAGTGGATCCGTGCCGGCGTGCCGCAGGACCCGGCCGACGTCCCCTCCTGCACGGCGATCGATATCTATCCGAAACAGGCCGTGCTCGACGGTGAAGGGGCCACGCAGCGCGTGACGGTCCGCGCGACGTACTCCGACGGCACGACACGCGACGTGACGCGGCTGGCGCTGTTCCTCAGCAATAACGAAAACTCGGCTGCGATCTCCGCGGATGGCATCGTGACGGCCGGCGCCCGCGGCGAAGCGTATGTCATGGCGCGCTTCGCCACCCACACCGTCGGGTCGCAATACATCGTGCTCCCCAAAGGACTGCAGTACGAGGAGCAGCCGTTCGCACCGGTCAACTACATCGACGAACTCGTGGCGGCCAAATTGAAGAAGCTTCGGCTGCACCCGTCGGGCGACTGCAGCGACGAAGAGTTCCTGCGGCGCGTGTCGATCGACCTCGTGGGCCTGCTACCAACGGTTGAGGAATACGCCGCCTTCATGGCCGACGCCGACCCGGAGAAGCGCACCCGCAAGATCGACGAGTTGATCGCCCGCAAGGAATTCACGGAGCTGTGGGTCTCGAAGTGGGCCGAGTGGCTCATGATGCGCTCCAGCAACCAGGTCTCGTACAAGTCGATCGTGCTGTATTACCAGTGGCTGAGCGAGCAGATCGCCAGCAACGTCCCGCTGGACCAGATGGTGCAGGACCTGCTCTCGTCGAGCGGCGGGACGTTCAAGGTGCCGCAGACGAATTTCTACCAGATCGAGACCGACCGGCTGAAAGTCGCCGAGAATGTCGCCCAGATCTTCATGGGCATGCGGATTCAGTGCGCCCAGTGCCACAACCATCCCTTCGACCGCTGGACGCAGGACGACTACTACAACTTTGCCGCGTTCTTCTCGCAGATCGGCCGCAAGCAGGCCGAGGACAGCCGCGAGATCATCGTGTTCAACAGCGGCGGCGGCGAAGTGCAGCACGTGGTGACCGGCCAGAACGCCGTCCCGGTGTTCCTCGGCGGCGGCAAACCCGATCTCCAGCCCGGCCAGGACCGCCGCGAAGTGCTCGCGAAATGGCTCGCCTCGCCGGCCAACCCGTACTTTGCGCAAAACTTCGTGAACCGCGTCTGGCAGCACTTCCTGGGGATCGGGATCGTCGAGGAAGTCGACGACGTGCGCATCTCAAACCCGGCCTCGAACCCGGAGTTGCTGGAGTCGCTGGCGAAGAAGTTCACCGAGTCCGGCTACGACTTCAAGGGGCTCGTGCGGGACATCTGCCTGTCGAAGACCTATCAGCGGTCGACGCAGCGCAACGAGAGCAATGCGACCGATGAGAAGAACTTCGCCCACCAGAACATCCGCCGCATCAAGGCGGAATCGGTGCTGGACATCATCAGCCAGGTGACGAATACCAAGGACAAGTTCCCGGGGCTGCCGCTCGGCGCGCGGGCCGTGCAGATCGCCGACGGTTCGACCGCCGGCTACTTCCTGACGACGTTCGGCCGGGCGACCCGCGAAACGGCCTGCTCCTGCGAGGTGAAGATGGAGCCGACGCTCTCGCAGGCCCTGCACCTGATGAACGGCGACACCGTGAACACCAAGATCCAGCAGGGGGGCGTTCTGGCGCAGCTCAAGCAACAGAACCTGACGCCGCCGCAGATCATTGAGAACCTTTATATCCGGACCCTGGCCCGGAAGCCGACCGAGACCGAGCAGACCGCGCTCGCGCCGTTATTCGCGGAAGGGAGCAACGTCGACCAGTCGCTGGAGGATGCGTTCTGGGCGCTGCTCAACAGCCGGGAGTTCCTGTTCAACCACTGACAGCATTCAGACCGAAAAAAAGTCCTCGTGCCGAAACTTCCGTCTCGGCACGCACTGCCCGCGAAGCTTCCGCTTCGCAGCCAGAGGAAACGACTGTCGAAACGGAAATTTCGAGTGCAGTGCGTTCCCAAACGGAAGTTTGGGAACGAGGTTAACCAGACCTCACCTGAAACTCTTCTTCGCTGCCTTTGCTGCCTTCTGTAAGACTGAACAGAAGGCAGCAAAGGCAGCGAAGGTCAACTGAGAACTTCACGAGGCATGCCAATGTTTCGAGGTGTAATGCTTCTGTCCGCAGCGGCGCCGCTCCTCCTGTGTGAGGCGGGGGCCTTTGCGCAGGACCAGGCGGCAGCCGAAAAGGTCACCTACGTCGACCACGTGCTGCCGTTGTTCAAGGCGAAATGCGGCACGTGCCACAATGCCAACGACAAAAAAGGGGGCCTCACTCTCGACAATTACGCTTCCGTCATGGAAGGGGGCTCCTCCGGCGCGGTGGTCGAAGGGGGCTCGCCCGACTCCAGTTACCTGTTCCAACTGGTGACGCACGCCTCCGAACCGACGATGCCTCCCGACTCCGAGAAACTGCCGGACAGCGAACTCGCGGTCATCCGGAAGTGGATTGAGGGGGGTCTGCTCGAGAACTCAGGCAGCACGGCGGTCATCAGGAAGATGTCCTCGGTTGCCAAGATCGAAATCACGGGCGCGCGGCCGGCCGAGGTCGCGATGCCGCAGGGATATCTGGGCGACCCGCAATCCGTGAATGCGCGGCCGAACGCCGTCACGGCGCTGGCCGTCAGCCCGTGGGCGCCGCTCGCGGCCGTGTCAGGCCACCAGCAGATCGCGCTGGTCCATACGACCACCCTCGAAGTGCTGGGCGTGCTCCCCTTTCCCGAGGGGCAGCCGCAGGTCCTCAAGTTCAGCCGCAACGGGTCGCTGCTGCTGGCGGGGGGCGGCCGCGGCGGGGCCTCCGGCAAGGTCGTGCTGTTCGACGTCAAGACGGGCGCCCGCGTCGCCGAAGTCGGTGATGAATACGACTCGGTCCTGGCGGCGGACGTCAGCCCCGACCACTCGCAGGTCGCGCTGGGGGGGCCCAAGAAGATGCTCCGCGTGTACAACGTCGCCACCGGCGAACTGGTGTTCGAGAACAAGAAGCACACCGACTGGATCACGGCCATCGAGTTCAGCCCCGACGGAGTGCTGCTCGCCTCAGGCGACCGCGCCAACGGGCTGGTGGTGTGGGAGTCGTTCACCGGGCGGATCTACAACGACCTCGTCGGACACCAGGGGGCGATCAACGACGTGAGTTGGCGTTCGGACAGCAACATCGTCGCCTCCGCCAGCGAGGACGGCACGATCCGCCAGTGGGAGATGACCAACGGCTCGCAGGTCCGCTCGTGGAACGCCCACGGCGGCGCGGAGGCGCTCGATTACATTCGCGACGGACGGCTCGTGAGCACGGGCCGCGACCGCGTGGTGCGATTGTGGAACGACGATGGCGGCCAGGTTCGGGAGTTCGGCGGCATGACGGACGTCGGCATGGAGGTTGCCTTCGACGCCGAGAGCGAGCGCGTGCTGGGCGGCGACTGGACCGGCATCGTCCGCGTCTGGAACGCGGCCGACGGGGCGGCACTCGGGCAGTTCGATACGAACCCGCCGACGCTCGCCGCGCGGATCGCCGGCCTGGAGCAGCAATTGGCGGCCGCCACGACACAGTCCCAGCAGACCGCCGCGCAACTGGCAGCCCTGCAGAAGGCGATGGCTGACAGGCAGGCCGCGGCGGAAGCCGCCGTGGCGCAGTCGAACGCCGCCGCGGAAAAAGCCAAACAGAGCACGGCGGCCAAAGCCGATGCGGAAAAGGTGGTCTCAGAGAAAGTTGCCGTGAAAGCCACCGCCGACAAGCTGGTCACGGACACGACCGCAGTCAAAACGGCGGCCGAGACCGCGCTGACCGACAAGAATGCCGCACTCAAAGCGGCCGAGGAGGCGCTGAAGGCCGCACAAGCGGCGTATGAAGTCGCGGTCAAGGAGCAGGCAGCGGCGGCCCAGGCGGCGACGGACGCGGCCAAGACCGCCACCGAGGCCGGCACGGCTGCCGCCACGGCCCAAACGACCGCCGCCCAGGCCGCACAGGCCGAACAGGCGGCGATCGATGCCGCGGCAGCGCTCAAGGCTGCGGCGGACAAGGCCGTCGCTGAGGCGCAAGTGACTCCGGAGCAGCAGAAGGCCGTGCAGGACGCTCAGGCCGCCGCCCAGACGGCGCAGCAGCAGCTCGACAGTCTGAACGCATTGGTGCAGCGACTGAAATCGCTCCAGCCCGCCGCGCCGGCCGCAGCCGCTCCGTAGTTCGACCCGGCCTCAACCACCCGGCGAACCGTTTGTGGACGGGGTCGGGGGAGTTGGCGAAGGCGAAGCCGCCGTCCCCCCCGCGGGAGGAGACAGGTGCAACCGCAAATCGCTGTATAACTTGCGCCACCCGCCGGTCAACTGCTGCTCGAACTGGCTGCTGTTGAGGTCGAGTATGCTCTGGGCCGAGCGCGGATCCCCGCCATAAGCCGCCAACGCCGCCTCGCCGAGTTTCTTTTCCAGCAGGTAGCGGTCTCCGCGAAACGTGCCCAACTGATTCAGTTCCCGCCGGGCGTCGTCGGCGCGGTCCGGTTGCTTGACGTACAGCAGCGCCAACTTCTCGGTGGCGCGAATCACCCAGGGTTCGGCCTCAGGAAAGTTGTCGCGGACCGCCTGCCAGGCGGCCTCGCTGTCGCTGTGGAACATGGCGAATACGTACTGGTCCTGGGCCGACGCCAGTTTGTTCGTGTTCGGGTCCCTGGGAGGGGGCGCGGCCACGTCCTGCAGCAGCGGCGTGCGCTGCAGCCAGCCGATCCCCGCTCCCGCCGCGCCCAGCAGCACGCAAGCGAGCACCCGCCAGAGCACCGGCCGGCCCGTCGGGGCGCTGCCCGCAGAGGGGGCTGTCAGCTCCGCCAGGGAGACTTCATTGGCCGATCCGGAGGTTTTCACCGCCTTGAGCAGCTTGCGGACGTCGAGCATGATGCTCGGTGCGTCGGGATAGCGCTGATCCGGGTCCTTCGCCATCATGCGGTGCACCACGTCGCACAGGGGCTGTGGCAGGTCATTCCTCACGCTGGACAGCGGTTCGGGTTCATCCTGCAGGTGCTGGACGGCGACCGCCACCGCGGATTCACCCACGAACGGCGGCCGGCCCGCCAGCATGTGGTAACAGGTCACGCCGAACGAATAGATGTCGCTCCGCTGATCGAGCTTCTTGCCTTTGACCTGCTCCGGGCTCATGTAGAGCGGCGTGCCCATCGTCAC
>CAZWGW010000271.1:0-8512 GCA_964633565.1 uncultured Planctomycetaceae bacterium | reverse complement strand
CTGGACTTTACGCCCCGGTTTTGCGAGTGTCAACGATCGTGACTCGGCCACGATGACAATGTCGGGACGCGGCGACGCGAACCTCAAACGCGTAAGTTGTGGCCGGTCGTGGGAGAGTCGGCAAATGGGGCTGATTGACGGGAATCTCAGATCCAGCCGCTTGAGACGCTTCATTGCGATCGTCGCCGCGAGCGCTGTGCTGGCGGGCGGGCTACTGGTCTATCAGGCGCGTGTGGCCGCGATTCGCAGGACGGCAGTGATCGCGGCTGTCTCGCAGCGCGGGGGCACGACGAATGAATTGATCAGGGCGCCGAACTGGATGCGCAACAAGTACACGCGGCAGTATATGCCGCGGCGGTTAGTCGTCGACACGCAGTCGGCGCCCGCGCCTGCGGACGACGAACTGGCGGCGATTCTCGGCGCATGCCAGGATGTCGAAGGAATTCAGATCGTCGACGGACGCGGCCTGACCGATCGCGGGATGAGGTCGTTGGCGCAATCACACAGACTGGAATGGCTGCTCGTTGATCAAAACGCCGCCACCGACGATGGGTTTCGAACGGTTGCCTCGTTGCCATGCCTCCACACGCTTTCATTTGTAGGCGACAACTGGACCGGCCGTGGTTTGGACGCAATTGCTAATGCGCCAAGGCTGGATGAACTCCATATCGGCGGCCGATCAGTCGTGGACCAAAACCTCCTGCTGATCGCACATTGTCGGACATTGAAGATCGTCGGGCTGGAACACTTGTCAGTCGCGCGAATCGCGGGGGAGTTGCTGGCTGGCCTGCCTGCACTGGAGAGCCTGAATTTTTATCATGTGACATTCGACCCAGCCTTCTGGGATGCGCTCGGCACCATGCCATCATTGAAGGCCCTGTCAATGAGCGGCAGCATGATCGATGAACGTGCCGCGGAAGCAATCGCACAGTTTTACCACCTCGAAGAAGTCAACATCTTCGACTGCGCGGCGACAGACGAGGGTGCGCGACAACTCGCACAATTCAAACAACACCACGCACAATCCGTATTTATCGAACTTCGCTCCTCTCTCGCTGATGACGACGTACTTCCACAGGATCAGCAAGGCCCCGACTGATGACTCGAATCATAGTTCTTGTGACTCACTTTTCCGCGTTGTTGAATTCGGCACCCGCCGCCGACGTGCTCATCCGCGACACTGCCGACCTGCTCACGATCGAAACGCCCGAACTCGAAGCCTCGATCAACAAACACGGATACGTCACCGGCATCTACCGACAGACCTTCCTCGACAAGCAGACCGGCTTTCGCGACGCCGGCTTCGGACTCGACATCGTCGACTGGATCATGGAACCGGGAAGCGATGAAGCCTACCGCGACCAGCTCGACGCGGAACTCGTCTACAGGTTCGGCAACCCGTATCACGGCAAGACTCCCAAGCGGTCGATCGAGGGGCCGCAGATCTGCACCCAGGCCAAAGAGATGCAGCCGGTCGTCGTCCGCGGCAAGGATTTCATCGCCGTGCGGCAGCAGTTTCGATACCGCACGGCAGCACCCGGTAAACAGGTCGGATCGCTCTGGACGCAGTGGATCGTCTTTCCGGAGGGGAAGCGGTACTTCATTTCGATGGACCGCATCGACGCCGTAAACAGCAGTGAGGCGATGTTCCTGCGGCTCGATATGCCGGGGCACATCCGGCACAAGGGTGGCGACACGTTCGAAAAGGTCTATCTCAGCTACCACGGGGAAATCCCGGCCAGCGAGTTTCAAACCGACTTCGCGCCCGACGAAAAGTTCCAGTATCGCCGAACGTCGGACGGTGTCCCGAAGCGGTTCATTCGCGCGTACAAGCTGCGCGACCCGGCGACCGGCAAATCCGGGCCGTGGCTGGCCGGCATGACGCTCGACCCGGCCGTGGTGCATGAAGCGTGGTGCCATCAGCGGGGTTATGTGTGCCTGATCGAGGAGTTCGGCGGCCGGCCGGTCAAGGCAGGAGAATCGTTCAGTGCGGCATTCGTCGTCGGCTACTTCGATTCGATCCAGGAGATGCAGCGGGTGTACGACGAGTACAAGGGGCACAAGGGGCTCGATGTGACTCCGGATGGATGGCGTTTGACGCCGTGAGGGAATCGCTGCTGCGAATCGACGCGCCCTGGCGGGGCCGGATTCGCGTCGTGCCCGTAACCCTTTGCCCCGGTGTCCATTGTGCACGGCATTGCAGCGGCATTTGACAGATCGAGACAATCTGGCATAAGATTCTGAGATTGAGTCTCAATTGCATCCCACCTCGTGGTGTCGATAATGCCACACAAGGCCCCCCCGATGTCGACACTGGATTCCCTCGCTGCGGGGCAATGCGGCACGATCGTCGCGTTGGACGGCGACGACGGCATCACGCACCGCTTGCTGGAACTCGGTTTCCTGCCCGGAACCCGGATCGAGGT
Organism: uncultured Planctomycetaceae bacterium; assembly: GCA_964633565.1. Taxonomy (GTDB): domain Bacteria; phylum Planctomycetota; class Planctomycetia; order Planctomycetales; family Planctomycetaceae; genus CAZWGW01. The sequence goes on along the minus strand of CAZWGW010000271.1, from coordinate 6,086 downwards.
GATCGGGTTTGCCCCGCTGGGGGATCCAGTCGCGGTTTTTGTGCGCGGCTGCCGGATGGCGATTCGTTTGCGTGACGCGCGCCGGATACGCGTCAGCCCCCTGACCGCATCCTGAGAAATCACGATTTCCTCCTCCACCGCCCCGCGCCCGGCGGCCCTCGCCGATGTCCCTCACCGCCGCTGCCGCTGACGCCCGCACGCTCAAGGTTGCCCTGGTCGGCAATCCGAATACGGGCAAAAGCACGCTGTTTAACGCACTCGCCGGCATGCACGCCCGTGTGGGTAACTATCCCGGAGTCACGGTCGAAAAGAAGATCGGCCGCGTCCGCTGGGAAGGACACACCATTGACCTCATCGACCTGCCGGGGACGTACAGCATCTCGCCCCGCTCGCTGGATGAGATGGTCTCGGTGGACGTGTTGCTCGGCCGGCAGGCCGACGTGGGCCGCGTCGATGCTGTCGTCTGCATTACCGACGCGTCCAACCTGGAGCGGCATCTGTACCTGGTGAGCCAGGTGCTGGATCTGGGCTTGCCCGTGATCCTCGTACTCAACATGTGGGACGCGGCACAACGGCACGGCCTGACGATCAACAACGACCTGCTGGAGCAGCGGCTGCGAGTGCCGGTCGTGGTCACCGAGGCGCATCGCCGCAAGGGAATCGACCGGCTGCGCGAGGTCATTCTGCACACGGCCGGCGGGAGCGCGCCGGCCGCGCCGCGTCCGCTGCCGCCGCTGTTCTATCAGGAGTGCGCCCGACTCGAACAGCAGCTTGAGGGTCTGGGGGTTTCCGACACGCCGTTCTTTCTGCGGGAGCGAATGCTGCTCGATGCGGGGGGGACGATCGAACAGCGGTACGTCGAGGAGTCGAACGGCGAAGTCTCCCGGCTGCTGGCGGAGGCGCGCGGGCGGCTCGCGGCGGCGGGACATCCGGTGTCGTTGATTGAAGCGGCGGAACGCTATCGCTGGTCGCGCGAACTGCTGGCCGACGTCGTCACGGCGCCGGAAGTCCGGCCGGTGACCACAACCGATCGGGTCGACGCGGCGCTCACGCACCACCTCGGGGGCCTGGCGGTGTTTGTCGCGCTGATGTTCCTCGTCTTTCAGGCGATCTACTACTGGGCGGAGCCGCTGATCGGGGGCTGCGAAGCCGCACAGGAGTGGGTTGCCGGGCTGGTCAATTCGGCGATGTCGGCCGGTCCTCTCCGGAGTTTGCTGGCGGACGGCGTGGTGGCCGGGGTGGGAGGCGTGCTGGTGTTCCTGCCGCAGATCGCCCTCCTGTTCCTGTTCATCGCGATCCTCGAGGACTGCGGCTACATGGCCCGGGCCGCGTACTTCATGGACCGGCTGATGGCGCCGCTCGGCCTCAGCGGGCGGGCGTTCCTGCCGCTGATGTCGTCATTCGCCTGTGCCGTGCCGGGGATCATGGCGACCCGCGTGATCGACAGCCGGCGCGAGCGGATGGTGACCATCCTGATTGCGCCGCTGATGAGTTGTTCGGCGCGTCTGCCGGTCTACATCCTGCTGATTACGGCGTTCATTCCAAAGAAGCAGTACCTGGAGGGCTGGGTCTCCCTGCAGGGCCTGGTGCTGTTCGGCATGTCGTCGCTGGGTGCGCTCGTGGCGATCCCCGTCGCATGGCTCCTGCGGCGGACGTACTTCCAGGGGGAGGCGTCGGCGTTTGTAATGGAATTGCCCGAGTACAAGGTCCCGTCGGTGCGGCTGGTGCTGCATCGCGTCTACGACCGGTCGACGGCGTTCGTTACGCGCGCCGGCACACTGATCTTTGCCACAACGATCCTCGTCTGGGCGGCGGGATATTTCCCGGGAGACCGCTCGCAACTGGAGCGGATCGACGCAGAACTGGCGGCGCTGGAGGACGTCCCGGAGCATGAAGCGACGACCGTGGAACGGGAGCGCTTGCAGACCGAGCGGAATGCCGAGAATGCGGCGCTGATCCGCGGCAGCGTTCTGGGGCGTGCGGGACACGTACTGGAGCCGCTGGTGCGGCCTTTGGGCTGGGACTGGCGGATCGGCGTCGGCGTGATCGCGTCGTTCCCGGCCCGTGAAGTCATCATCGCCACGCTGGGGACGATCTACAGTCTGGGGGCGGACGTGGACGAGGAATCGGAAGGGCTTAAGGCGGCGCTGCACAACGCGACGTGGCCTGACGGCCGACCGGTGTATAACGTGCCGGTGGCGCTGTCGATCATGGTGTTCTTCGCGCTGTGCGCGCAGTGTGCTTCGACGCTGATGATCATCCGTCGGGAGACGAACAGTTGGCGCTGGCCGGCGTTCTGCTTCGGCTACATGACCGGGCTGGCGTACCTGGGGGCGCTCGTGACGTACCAGGCGGGGATGCTTCTCGCGTCGTAATGCGGACGACTGGTCCCATGGATTTTGACTGGCAGACAATCGTCGTGCTGGCGTGTGTCGCGTGGGCGGCCGCAATCGTTGTGCGCCGCGGCTGGCGGCTGGTGCGCGCGGGGAAGGGGACCGGCGACGTCTCCGCATGTTCCGGATGCAGCGGCGGTTGCGGTCCGGACGTCGTGCGACTGGAACTCCCGGCAGAGAATCGCAAGGTGTGAGCCGCACGAGTTCATGAGGCCACGGCCACGGCTGGTTCAGCGAACGTAAAGCCACATGCTGTACAGCACGACGACTGTCACCAGCAGCGTGCCGATGTTGAGCAGTCCGTGTGCGGTTTGAGGTCGCTTCAATGAAATCGCGAGCGCGATCAGGCACACGAAGCTGACGACGGCGAACTTGAACCCGAACAGCCCCTTCCAGCCCCAGTGGTTGAAAAAGTAGGCCGGGATCCGGTTTCCCTCGACATAGAACAGTCCCCGCTGCCCACCGTACCTCATCAGCAGAAATGTCATCGCGCAGTCGAGAAAGTTCGCCAGCACGAACCACGCCGCATGGTTCTCAATCAACTGCCAGCGTCGTAGCAGGGCACTCCAGGGGGACGCGCCAGGTGATGTGCGATGTTCGCGCATGTTCGACACGTCGACTTCAAATCGTGAGCCACCGGTCGCGCGACGCCACGTCCCACATCCCGATCAGCTTCCCCTCGGAGATCACGTACGCCTGCTTGTGCAGGGCCGACGTCGGGCAGACGTGCCGCGGAATCGCCAGCGTCTCATCGCCGGGCGACCAGCGATCGGCATGGGGAGTCTCAACGACAAGATGTTCCTCGTTCTGCAGCACCTGGACCGCGTCCGGGATGTCCGGCAGCAACACGCGGCTCCCCATCGGCGGGTCCGACGCGACCGATTTCGTCCCCGCGTCGAACGTGACGCGGCTGGGAGTGGGCCGGCTGATGACCCGCGTGAGGACGAGGGCCGCCGGACGGAAGACGCCCAGGTCGGCATAGCGCTCGCCGTAGCCGCAGTCATGAAACACGCACGTGCCGGGGCTGAGTTCCAGCGCAGGATCATCGAGTTCGGCATAGACAGGGAACGTCGGCGTCCCCCCCGCGACCAGCCGCGGCACGGACCAGCCGTGCGAGACGAGTTCGTCGCGGAAATGCAGGATGCGGTTCCACTGGCTGTAGACCGCGGCCCGGCGCTCTGCCGGGTCGGAATGATTGTTATGACCGTCGTAGATGTGAAAGCCCCCCGGCACGAGACCCGGCGTCTCGGCGATCTGCCGATAGAGCGCCCTGGCGGCGTCTCCCACCGGGAGCCCCGTGCGGTTGCGCCCCGGGTCCACGTCGAGCAGCACGTCGATCGACGTCCCCGCCGACTGCATTGCCTCGGCCAGTTGGGCCAGAGGCCGCGGCGCGTCGGCCGTCACGGCAAACGTGACGGCTGGAAACCTTCGGCGGAACTCGACCGTTCGCGCGATGTTGGGACCAATGATGTTGTATGCGAGAAAGATGTCCCTCGCGCCGGCGTCGGCGAGCATCTCAGCTTCGGCGATCGTTGCCGCCTTGTGTTTGGTGATGCCGCGGTCGAGCTTCATCCGCGCGACTTCGCGCATCTTGTGCGTCTTGCAGTGCGGCCTGAGTCGCGCCGGGCCTTTGGCGATGCGGATCATCGCGTCGATATTGGCGGCGACCAGTTCGCGGAACACGACCAGGCCGGGGCTGATGATGCGGGAGGTGTCGTCGATGCGGTAGGCGGCGTCCATGGTGTCTCGATAATAACCCGCTTGCCGCGTATTGACCAATTGTCGGTGGATTTGCACGTTTCCCACGGGTATTCTCACACCATCCGACCCCGATTCCCATCCCGCCTCGCTCAGGGAACATCGCCATGCCCACATCACACAGCCCCACCCGCCGCGACTTCCTCAAAACGGCCGCCGCCCTCTCCGCTGGCGGATTCGCGCTGCCGACGATCATCCCGTCTTCCGCACTGGGTCTGGGCGGCGCCGTCGCGCCGAGCGAACGGATCGTGATGGGCTGCATCGGAGTCGGCGGCAAGGGGACCGCCAACATGGGGACGTTTCTCTCGTTCCCCGACATCCAGGTCGTGGCCGTTTGCGACGCGGACGAGAAGCACCGCACGGCCGCCCAGGCACGCGTCAATGAGAAGTACGGGAACGCCGACTGCCAGTCATACGCCCATCACCTCGACCTCGTCGGCCGCGGCGACCTCGATGCGCTTTCGGTCGCGACCCCCGACCACTGGCACGCGCTGGCGACGATCGCCGCAGTCAACGCCGGAGCGGACGTCTATTGCGAGAAGCCGCTCGCCAACTCTGTGAACGAGGGCCGCGCCATGGTCCGCGCGGCCGCGAAGAACAACCGCATCATCCAGTGCGGCAGCCATGAGCGGTCGACCAATTCGATCCGACTTGCCTGCGAACAGGTCCGCAACGGCAAAATCGGCAAAGTGCACACCGTGGAGATCCACCTCCCGACGACCGACGGCCATCACGTGAAAGTCATGGAGCAGACGACGGCCGCACCGGTGATGCCCGTGCCGGACGGGTTCGACTACGACGCGTGGCTCGGTTACACGCCGTGGCGACCGTTCCGGCCGTTCATGCCCGATGCACCGGAGCAGGGGTGCCACTTCTGGTGGCGGTTCAACATGCTCTACGGCGGGGGCGAAATGACCGACCGCGGCGCGCACGTGATCGACCTGGCGCAGCTCGGCCTGGGTACCGACGACGCGGGACCGGTCGAGTTCGAAGCGCAGGGAGACCGCGCGACGGGCGGCGTGTTCGACGCGTTTTTCAATTTCTCGTTCACCAATACCTACGCCAGTGGAGTGAAGCTCGTCGGTTCGACCGCCGAGCCGCGGGGATTGAAATTCGCCGGCGACGACGGCTGGATCTTCGTCCACGTCCACGGCGGCAAGCTGGAGGCGAGCGACCCGAAGCTGATGACCGAAGAGGATGCCGCCGGAAACAAACTCAAGCTCGGCCGCAGCCCGGGGCATCACCGCAACTTCGTGGATTGCATCAAGAGCCGCGAGCAGCCGTTCGCCGCCGCAGAGATCGGCCACCGCACGGCGTCGCTCTGTCACCTCAACAACATTGCGATGAAGCTGCAGCGCAAGCTGAAATGGGACCCGGCGAAAGAGCAGTTTATCGGCGATGACGAAGCGAACAAACTGCTCGCTCCGCCGATGCGGTCGTGGCTGAAGCCGGAGGACGTGGCGGAGTTCAGTTGATTCCGCGAGGGTTGATTCATGGTCGATGAGAGTCAGGGAGTCCGCACAGGCGGACAGTCGAATGGTCTGGGTATCGCGGGGTTCGTGATCGCGATTGTGGGCATTGTCAGCTGCGGACTGCTCAGTCCCATCGGCCTGCTCCTCAGCCTGATCGCGCTGATCTGGCCGCCCCGCGGCTTCGCAATCGCGGGGGCGATCGTGGGGCTGCTGGGGTCGATCTGGTTCGTTGTGGCGGGTCTGGCGATGGTGCTGGCGTTCGCAGGTCTCGGAGCAATGGCGACCATTGCCGTCGACATGGCTGAGACGCAGACTGCCGTTGAGCAGGCCGCGACCCGGATCGAGGGATTTCAGGCCGAACATGGCAAACTCCCGACGAATGACGAGGGGCAGGCCCTGATAGACGGTCTGCGCGACGGCTGGGACCACGGACTGCGTTATGTGTTGGCCGGGGAGACGTACC
>CAZWGW010000270.1:7650-8551 GCA_964633565.1 uncultured Planctomycetaceae bacterium | reverse complement strand
GACCAGTTGCGCCAGGCGTACGACCTGCAGCGACTCTCAGCGCGCGTCGCCACATTGCGGGCGACCCCGCGCGACCTGAGTTCCCTCGCCCGGACGCTGGCACTGCTGCCGAAACTCAAGGCCAAACTCGCCGGACGCCGGTCGGACCTCCTGAAAACGCTTGAAGTCCGGCTCGACCTCTGCCCCGAAGTCCGGTCCGATGTCGAAAGCGCACTCGTCGACGAACCGCCATTGCAGACGGCCGAAGGGGGGATGATCCGCCCGGGCTACAACGCCCAACTCGACGAACTGCGCGACCTCGCGCGCGGCGGCAAGAAGTGGATCGCCGAGTACCAGAAGCAGGAGATCGAACGAACCGGCATCCCGTCGCTGAAGGTCGGCTTCAACAAGGTCTTCGGTTACTACCTGGAAGTCACGGCCGCCAACATGGACAAGGTGCCGGCCGACTACATCCGCAAGCAGACACTCAAGAACCAGGAGCGGTTCGTTACGCCGGAACTGAAGGAGTACGAAGAGAAAGTCCTGCGGGCCGAAGAACAGGCGAACGCCCTCGAGCAGGACCTGTTCGCTAAACTCCGCGAGCGCGTCAGCGGCCAGTGTCGCCGCCTGCAGCAGACGGCCGAAGTCCTCGCGCAGGTCGACGTGCTGACGGGCCTGGCCGTCCTTGCCGTCAAGAACCGCTACTGCCGGCCCGAGATCGCGACCGACCCTCTCCTCGACATCCGCGACGGCCGTCACCCCGTCCTCGACCGCCTCCGTCCCAGCGGCGAATTCGTCCCAAATGACATTCGATTGGGAGTGGGCAGTGATCTGAGCACAGAGACCGGTGAACAGACCACGGACGACAGACCAGGGACCAGGGACCAAGTAACGAGGGCCCCGCCCTGCAGGAAAGACGCCG
>CAZWGW010000270.1:0-7640 GCA_964633565.1 uncultured Planctomycetaceae bacterium | reverse complement strand
GACCAAGGACCACTCTCCACCATCGCCCTCATCACCGGCCCCAACATGGCCGGCAAAAGCACCTACATCCGGCAGGCGGCCCTGCTCACGATCATGGCGCAGATGGGCTCCTTCATCCCCGCGGCATCGGCGCGGATCGGCATCGCCGACCGCATCTTCGCCCGTGTCGGCGCCAGCGACGAACTCGGCAAAGGCCAGAGCACGTTCATGGTCGAAATGACTGAAACGGCCCGCATCCTCAACGTGGCAACCGGGCGGAGCCTGGTCATTCTCGACGAAATCGGCCGCGGCACCAGCACCTACGACGGCATCTCGCTCGCCTGGGCCATCACCGAATACCTGCACGACCACAAGAAGTGCCGGACGTTGTTCGCCACGCACTATCACGAACTCACCGACCTGCCCAAGACGCTCCCGAACACGGCCAACTGGAACGTCGCAGTCCACGAACAGAACGGCGAGGTGATCTTTCTGCACAAGATCGTTCCCGGCGCGGCCGACCGCAGCTACGGCATCCACGTCGCGCGGCTGGCGGGAGTGCCCCGTGAAGTGATCGACCGGGCGGGGGTCATCCTCGACACGCTGGAGGCCGACCATCACGACGAGTCGGGCAAGCCCACAATCCCGCAGCGGCAGAAGCGGTCGAAGGACAAGCAACTCTCGCTGTTCGCGCCGGAGCCGCACCCGGTGATGGAAGAACTGAAGGCGCTCAACCTCGACGAATTGACGCCGCTGGGGGCGCTGCAGGAGCTGCACCGGCTGCGGGAGCGGTTGAAATGAGCGCGAATTCGGCTGTGTCTGCGGGCCATCGACGCGGTAGGATACTGGCAGGAGGAACGAATCATGACCCAACTGACCGTAGACTCAATCATGACCGACAAGCTCAACAACTGCCGCGAGCCGGTGCAATTGGTCGACGAACATGGGCGCGTGTTGGGGACATTCCCGCCCGAGGTGGACCGGTCGCTCTACCGCAACCTGCAGCCGCCGCTGACAATTGACGAGTTGCGAAGGCGCGCCGACAAGTCACGCGGATACACAACGCAAGAGGTGCTGCAGCACTTGGCGAGTTTGTGATGGAAAATCAAGTCCACTGATACGCAATCATCGGGTTGCTGGAGAAAACACATGGCCACGGTCTTGCCGCCGAAGCCGCCCGCTTCCGGGCCACCCCCATTCCCGATCGCCCGGTTCTCCGTGGAGCAGTACCACCGGATGATCGAATCCGGAGCGTTCACGGAGCATGATCGCATCGAACTCATTGACGGGTGGGTGGTGGAAAAAATGGCCAAGGGTCCCGCGCACGAATACGTTACCGGTGAATTGGAAGAACTGGTTCGCGGCAACATCCCGTCCGGCTGGCACGTGCGAAATCAGGCGCCGATCACTCTTGAGTACAGTGAGCCGGAGCCAGACCTGGCCGTGGCGCGTGGCGACCGGGGCGACTACCGCAACCGGCATCCAGGACCGGTCGATCTGGCGCTGGTCGTCGAAGTGTCGGATACGACGCTGACGACTGATCGATTGAAGGGTGGCACATACGCAGCCGCAGGGGTCCCCATCTATTGGCTCGTGAACCTTCGGGATCGCTGCGTTGAGGTTTACACGGAGCCAGCGGCCGCGACGGTGTCCGTCTATGCGGAATGCCGAACACTGAGACCAGGCGAAGAAGTGCCGCTGGTGATTGATGGACAAGTTTGCGGATCAATTTCCGTTTCGGAATTGTTCCCGTAGCAAAGACCGGTCACGCCACAAATGCGTGCGCGTCGCGATCACATGCCAAGGCCCTCAACCTCGACGAACCGACGCCGCTGGGGGCGCTGCAGGAACTGCACCGCCTGCGGAAAGGTATTGCCAAGGGGTAAGTACGATGAGTGACGTGTTTGTAGTCGGCGCAGGGTTCTCGTTTGCCTTCAACTCGAGCGCGCCACTCGTTGTCGGTTTTTTGCATGACTACGCAGACCTACTTGAAGAACAGGAGTTTGCCGCTCCACCACTCCATGCCGCGGACGTTCGTGGCAATTCGCGTGCGACTGACACGACTCCTCGATCTCACCGACGGCGCCGTTCGACGCCGGCTGCGGATCTCAGAAAAACGCCTCACTCTCGCCGACTGGCGCAAGGAGTCAGCCGGCGCTCGGGAATCCCTGCCGCAGTGCGTCGGTCGAATTACGTACTCAGACGGATGGGAGGGATTGATCACACCGTCGGCTGCTGATGACACGGGGACAAATCTGGTCGTCTTTCCAGAAAACCTGCGCTCCGCGAGTGCGATGACAATCCTTGGCTCCAGTCAATTGCGACAGTGATCATGATTCAAGAGTGCATGCAAAAATGCATGTAAATGTGCTTGACTCGCCCGCGCCGATTCAGCAGAATGGAACGTGGAATCGACCATGCCAGCCCACTCGAAAGCCAGTTTGCCTGCCAGGGCTACCGTCCAATCGGATCGCGGCGGGAAGAAGCGCGCCGACGCGACGCTAATGCTCCGCTCCGAACTGGGCATGAATCGGGAAACATTCTCCCGCATGATTCCCATTTCGATACGCTCGCTGGCAGCAATCGAAGGTGGTGGCAATGTGAGCGAAGCCGTGCAGCGGCGCCTCAACGAACTGGGGCGGATCATTGATGCGCTGTCGGATGTCGTCGTCCGCGCCGCCATCGGCGAGTGGCTCCGCACCCCCAATCCCGCTTTCGACGGCCTCAAGCCGCTGGAGGTCATCGAGCGCGGAGAGATCGACCGCATTTGGCAGATGATCTACCTGCTACGGTCCGGGACGCCGGGGTAAACATCGACGTTGGTGCGTCGTCACCAAAGCGCCCCTCTCCGGGAGGTCGCTGAACAAGGCGCCTGGCGCTGCGTCGTCCACCACGGTTGTCCTCCCCGCCCCACCCCGGTATCCTCGCCTCATCCCTTCCCTCGCCGTTCCTGATCCGGGGGCCCCGGCATGCCGCAGGAATCGACCAGCCGTCCATCCATGCTGATGGTCGAGGAATTCTTCGACCACGAAGACGAGCGCTTTCTCGACGCTCTGCGCGACATTGACCAGTGGCGGGCGCTGGCGGGGTTTGCCGGACGCTGGAAGAAAGACCACCGCCCCTGGGCCAGGCAGCAGGTGCTGCGCTATCTGCAGCAGCCCCTCAATCGCATCGGGCACCAGCCGGTCGTCAACAACTCTTCAAGCAGGCCGAAGAGAATCGCGACGACGAACTGCTGGCGGCGTTTCTCGTCGCCTTCGACCGGCTCGTGCGCTACCGCCGCCGAACACGCTGGCAATATGACTGGCAGACGCACGAGTCCTGGACGGAAGAAACGCTCCACCTGCCGGGCAACACCACCCCTCTCAGTCGCAGACAGTCTTTCCGCGATCCCTTTACCGGCCGCACGTTCGATGTCGACGTTCCCGATGCTCCCCAGAATCGGCTCTTCCGGCACCGGACCCGCTTCTACCTCCGACGGTGGGCCTGGCGCTATTTTCGCCGCCTCGGCTTCCAGCGCCAGAAGGATGACTGCGCGGCCGGAGGTCGACCGCTTCCAGATCACCAACCCGACAGCATCTGACGATAAATATCCGAATCACTCAGGCGGAGACACCTGGTCCTGCGCCAGCGCCGCCTGGTAGTCGGCGCGGGCTTCGTGGTATTGCCGCAGCGCGTCAACCTGTTTCAGCGCCGACTCTGCCGCATACTGCTCGCGGAGCGTCACCTTCAGCAGGTCCGACGCCCCCGCTTCGAAGTTCTGCCGTTCACGTTCCGCCATGTCCTCCGCGAGCCGCACGGCCTCGCGCGTTTGCATCACCTGTTCGTACGCCGCGATAAGCGCCGCGTACGCGTTCTGCACGTCGGCCACGATCTTGTCTTCCGTCAGCCGTCGCTTGGCCGACAACTGGGCCGTTTTCCCCCGGACGGCCAGCGTCTTGCCGCGCGCCTTGCGGAACTGCAGGGGCATTTCCGCGAACAGGGCGGCCTCCAGCTCGAACTGTGACTTGTCCCGCTTGCTGCTCGTCGGCGCGCCGACGTCCTGAGAGCCCCACAGCAACCCGTTGACGGCCGGTCGCATTTCGTTGTGCGCCTGGGCGTAGTCGACCTCGAGTTGTCGCCGCAGCAGATCGAGCGCCTTGAGCTCCGGGCGCGACTGCAGCGCCACGCGGCTGTCGAGATCGAGCCGGGCCGCGTCGACGGCCGTCGGTTCGGGGAATTCCGGCAGCCATTCGGGAGCGGGGATGACCGGTTCGCCGGAGACATCCCGGTAGTACAGCGAGAGCTTGATCGCTTTCTGCTGGAGTTTCCGCGCCCCCTCAGCCAGCTTGGCGCGGCGCTCCGCCACGAGCCGCCGATTGTCCGTCAGTTCCGGCGGATCGATCAGGCCGGCTCGCACCTGCTCCGCGATGCGCGCGGTGCGGTCCTCCGCGAGCGACAGGATGCGGAGATAGATGCCGTATTCGGCGCCGGCCGTGACCCAGTCCCAGTAGGCGTAGCTCGCCTCCTGGACGAACCCGATCAGTTGGGCCTGAATGTCCGGTTCGACGACCTGGCGGCCGTATGTGGTGCGCCACAACTCGGCGCGCCGCGCGTCGATCTGCCGGTCGCGCGCCAGCGGCACAGACACGCCCGCCTTGAATTCGCCGCCATCGTTGGTCTGCCTTTCCAGATACCACGGCTGGTAGTCTCCGCGCCCGATCCGGTAACCCGCAAAGACCTCGCCTCCCCAGTAAGTCGGCTGCTCCAGACCGACCAGTTGCCGGTACGTCTGGTAATAGCCCGTCGGTCCGTTTTCGCTCGCGGCCTTGAGCTTCAGGTCAAAGTTCCCGGCCGCCGCGAGTTGCTCGCCTTCCGCGATCGTCCGCCCGTAGAATGCGGCTTCCATGAGAGGATATGCGGCATAGACCGAACTGATAACGTCGTCCAGGCGCAACCTCGTGGTGGTCTGCGGCGCCGGCACTGATTCGGCTGGTGCGGGAGGCGCGATCGGGTCCGAGGCCGGGGGCGGCGCCGTGTCTGGCTCGATAGTCGCCTCATACGCAATCCGCGTGACGTCGGTCCCGGACTGTGAAGCGGCACTCGTCGGCCGCGCCGTGTCGTCTGGCGGTGCTGCGGACAGTGAGACTGTGGCGACAGGGTGTCTCTGCGGCAACGGGCCGGCACAGCCTGTACAGCACGCGATGACAAGTCCCATTGCCAGACGAAGTCTCATGTCCCCCTCCGTGGGACTCTTGCCGAGAGTCAGGTGCGCGCGCGACAAGGGAAGGAGACAACCGGCGCGCAGCACCACCCCCTTTGGAATTCGGACAAAGGCTGAGTCCCGATGCACGTCATCGCGCACCGTTACAGTCGATTCGATCGACACATTGCGATGTGTCCGACAAGTCGGCCCCGCTTTGCCAGTTTAACAGTCGGCGAAGCACAAATGTGGTCGCAAACGCAGACGTGCCGGGCGTGACATCTCAGGTCTTCGGCACCTTCGGGGCCTTCGACTGGTCCCCCTTGTCCGCCGGCTCATCCGTGGAAACGACCGGCGGGAACCCGTTGAGTTGCCGCCAGACTTCGAACCAGAGCGGAACCTGCTTCAGCAGCACCCATCCATTCGCCCGCACTCCCTGCCGCAGGAATCGCTCTTCCGGCCAGGGTCGATCGGCGGGGTCGGGCCGGACCAGTACGCGGAACTTCCCCTTGCCGTTGTCCGTCGCGTCGACGGAGATGACTTGTCCGCCAAAGGTGCCAACCGCCACGGACGGCCACCCCGCGAACTGGACCGCTGGCCAGCCCTCGAACTGCAGACGCACGTGCCGGCCCGGCTCCACGAGGGGCGCGTCGTTCCCGTCGAGCCAGACCTGGACCGCGCGGTCGCTGGTCTCGGGAACGATCGTGCAGAGCGCGTCTCCTTCCTTCAGAATGGCGGTCCCCTGATTCGGGGTAATCTGGACGACGTATCCGGCGAAGGGAGCCGTGACCGCCTGGCTCGCCTGGCGGGCCACCTTCACCTGCATGTCCAGCAGGTCCTTCTCGGCCTTGTTCAACTCCTGCTGCGTCTTGGCGACGTCGCTCTCGGCCTTGGCCACTTCGGCCTGCGTCTTGCGCAAGCTGGCTTGTGCGTAGTCGATGTCCACCTGCGCCTTTTCAATCTTGGCCGCGCGGTCGCGCTGTTTGCCGGTCAACTCGGCCTTGGCGGCGGCGACGTAAGCCGCGGCGCGGCTCACCTTGGCCTGCGCCTCCGTCAGCTTGCGTTCGACCTCCTGCAGTTTCTGCAGCGCGATGTTCCCTTTCTCGTGCAGCACCTTCGTTCGCTCGAACTCCGCCTGCAACTGGGGGATCGCCGCCTCGTATTCGGCCAACTGCTGCTCCTCGGCGTGTACCTTCTTTTGCGCCATCTCCACGTACGCGTCCTGTGCGGCAATCGTCTCCTCCTTGACCGTCGTATAGGCCCGCACCTGGGCCTCAAACGCCGCCACGATCGTCTGCGCCGCGGTCAGCCCCCGCTCGTTGGCCTCCAGTTGCTGGCGGGCGGCGGCCACCTGCTGCTCGCTGTTGCGGAGCTGTTCCTGCAGGCGCCCCGCGTATGCCTCGTCGAGGTCCTGGATCTCGGCGATGAGCTGCCCCTTCGCCACGCGGGTATTCTCAACGATCCCCTCGCCCCAGCGCACGATCCGCCCCTTGATCGGCGCTTCGAGCGTCTGCTGCCGTTCGCGCGGGGCATAGGCGACAACGTTGCCGCTCCCCGTAACCGACTGCTGCCAGGGGGCAAATGCCAGCAGCAGAATCGTGAATGCCAGGCATACCAGCAGCACGCGTGCAATCTGGCGTGCGATCCGCGAGGAGCGCGCCAGTCGGAGCGACGGCAGGACCGACTCGCTGTAGGCGACCGGCGCCAGCACGGTCCGTCGCCGCGGCGCGCCGTTCGTTGTCGGCAAGGACGTCAGCCGGTTAGCGGGCATTGGTCAGCTCCAGTTCCTCATTGATTCCGCGCATCACGTGGAGTGCGCCGGTTGACAGCAGCAGGCGGTGTGTGGCCAGGTCAAACAGCCGTTCGCGCCCCGTGACGAGCACCAGCGTCCACGGTTGTCCAGGCGCGGCAAGCATTTCCGCCAGGCGGCGCGCCTCCGCGTCCGGAAAGGAGTCCAGCGTGCCGTCCACGAGCAGCAGATTGGGACGGCCTGCAATGGCCCGTGCCAGCATCAGTTTGCGAACCTGGCTGGGTGTCAACGGGTATCCTCCCGATGTAAGCCCTGTATCCAGCCCCGAATCGAGACGCAGTATGTCATCCAGAAGTCCGACGCGTTCGAGGGCGTCACGCACGTCGGTCGTGCTTACGTCCGTGCGCTCCAGGTGCACGTTTTCCGAGACCGATCCCTCGAACGCCTCCGCGTCCCGGACAAGTGCCACAATCTTGCGCAACGCGTCGGGTCGCATGTCCCGCGGATCGACGCCGCTCACCGACAGGTGCCCCTCCGTCGGGCCCTTCAGTCCGAACAACAGGTCGAGGAACACGCTCTTGCCGGTGCCGCCGGGGCCCGCCACGATCAGGCGGTCGCCTCCCTTGAGCCGCAGGTCAATGCCGTCCAGCACCTGGTTTCCATTCGCCGGTGCGTATTTCACGCCGACGCAGTCAACCGACGCCGGCCCCGCGCCGGGAACGCTGAGCA
>CAZWGW010000269.1:0-8574 GCA_964633565.1 uncultured Planctomycetaceae bacterium | reverse complement strand
TGGCAAAATTGGTGGTGTATGTCGACCTGTTTTTGCGTGCCGGGAGCGGATTGTCAACCGTCGGGGGGTTGTATTGGGCCGCTCAATCGTCTCAACTAAGGGACGGGTCGGCCGCGCCGGCCGAAGCAGATTGCCGCCCCGTCCAACGAGCGAACGTATCAGGGTGACGGATGCCATTTGGACCGATTGATCCGGAAGACCGGCTGCGCTCCGCCTGGGGGGCGGTAAACGTCGCCCGTCCCGTCCATTTTTCCCTGTTCACGTTCGGCGAATCGGACCTCCCTTACTTCCTCGTGGAAGATTCCAGCCGGCCGCGGGAGCCGGTGCAGGTGACGCGGGGTGAAGTCAGGATCACGAGGCCGGTGATCATCACGCCGGATACGGTGCGCCCCGAGTTCCGGGGTTTTTTCGAGGACCCGGAGTTTGACGGCATCGTCAACTTTCTGCTGGCGCGGTCCGCGGCGTTCTCGCACCTGAAATTCGAGAACCAGCACGGCGCAGCCCAGATCGTCAGCGACAGCGTCGAAGAAGTTGTCAGCCGGCTGAATCGCCAACTGGACGGAGAGGAAGAGGACCGGGTGGCGATCCTCACGGCGCCGCACGGCCTGGGCGGCGTCGCCGTGCTGCGCTATGCGGCTGAGCGGGTCTGGCGCAGCGCTCCCGACAACATTCAGGAACTGCGCGAACGCGGGTTCCTCCCGGACGCGTGACCATGACGTCAGGCGTGAGCGTCATTATCCCGGCATACAACGAAGCCCCCGCGATCGGCGAGGTGGTGGACCGCGTGCGCACAGTCCTGGAGCGGGCGTCGATCCCGGTCGAAGTGCTGGTCGTCGACGACGGCTCGACCGATGACACCGCCGGCACGGCGACGGCGCACGGCGCGCAGGTTGTGTCACATCCGGAGAATGCCGGATACGGGCGCAGCCTGAAGACCGGCATCCTCCGGGCGACATACGACGTGATTGCGATCACCGACGCGGACGGGACGTATCCGGTGGATCGTCTGCCGGAACTGCTGGCGCTCAGCGACCGGTTCGACATGGTGGTCGGCCAGCGGACCGGGCCTGACTATTCCGGCAACATGACCAAGCGTCTGGCGCGGACGATGTTCCGACTGATCGGAGAGTTTGCCGCGGGACGGAGCATCCCGGACATCAACTCGGGGCTGCGCGTCTTCCGCCGCAGCCAGATCCTGCCGTTCTTCCCGCACATCAGTTCGGGGTTTTCATTTACGACGACGGCAACGCTGGTCTACATGCTCAGCGGCCTGTTCGTGCATTACGTGCCGATCGATTACCACCCGCGACAGGGACGAAGCAAGGTGCGTTACGTGCGGGACACGCTGCGGGCGTCGCAGATCGTGGTGGAGGCCATCCTCCGCTGCAATCCGATCAAGGTCTTTCTGCTGCTGGCCGCTCCCCTGCTGGCGGCCGCGATCCTCGCCGCAACGGCAGCCTTACTTTCATGGTCACCGGTCTGGCTGCTGATTGCGCTGGTGCTGTTCCACACCGGAATCGTCGTGCTGGCCCTCGGCTTTGTGGCCGTGGCACTGCTCCCGCGTCCGGCCTGGTCCGATGCGTGGCGAAACCGTCCGTCCGGTTTCGCGGAAGTTGCCGAGGGAGATCATCCCACGATGACGCGGGATGCCTGACCATGGACCGCTCGATCGAAATGGCGAGGGCATTGCCCACCGGGGCGGCGACGATGGGACCCGCCATGGCAGGCATGCGAGCCTACCCGCGCTATCTGTATGAACTGCTCGCGCCGTCGCTCGGGCGGCGCATCCTGGAGATCGGGGTCGGGCACGGCAACTACACGGAGTGGCTGCTGGAACGAGGCGACGTGCTGGGAGTCGACATTGACGAGCCGTGCCTGGCGGCGGCGCGGGATCGGTTTGGTCCACGGGGGCTCGAGACGGCGCGAATGGACCTCTCGGACCCGGACAGCATTGCCGCGTGCGCGTGGTTCGCGCCGGACAGCGTGGTCTGCGTCAATGTGCTGGAGCACATTGAGGACGACGCCGCGGCGCTGGGCGGGCTGGCGGGAATTGTTGCCGCCGGTGGAGCACTGGGCCTGGTCGTGCCGGCTCATCAGGCGCTCTACGGCCGAATGGATGCCGAAGCCGGACACTTCCGCCGCTACTCGCGCCACGCGGTGCGCGAACTGCTGGCACGCACGGGGTGGTGCGTCGAGTCGTGCCGTTACGTGAACGCCCTCGGCGCCGCGGGGTGGTGGTGGCATAACCGCGTGCGGCACAAGGCGGGACTGAAGGATGCGGCGGTCAACCGGCAAATGCTGGCCAGCGATCGCTGGCTGCCGCGCGTGGCCCGATGGACGGATCCCCTGCTGGGACGCGTGTGCGGATTGTCGGTGGCGGCCGTCGGCCGACGAATTGCATCGTGACGAGGACCGGCCGACACCATGTGCGGAATTGCCGGCAACTACCTCTATGTCCGCACCGGCCCGGATCGTGCCGACGAAACGGTCGGGCTGCGGATGCTGGAGAGCCTGGTCCATCGCGGGCCGGACGACGGCGGACTGCTCGTCACCGATCGGCTCACGCTGGGACATCGGCGGCTGTCGATTCTCGATCTGAGTCCGCTGGGGCATCAGCCGATGAGCGACGAGAGCGGGCAGCGCTGGATTGCGTTCAACGGCGAAATCTACAACTTCCGTGAACTGCGACGGGAACTGGAACAGTCGGGGCGCCGGTTCCGGTCGACGTCGGACACCGAAGTCCTGCTGCAGTCGTATCTGGAATGGGGGCTCGAGTGCGTCCACCGGCTGAACGGCATGTTTGCGTTCGCCGTCTGGGACGGGCCGCGCGACCGGCTCTGGCTCGTCCGCGACCCGGTCGGCGTCAAGCCGCTCTTCTATCACGACGACGGGCGGCGGCTCCGATTCGGGTCGGAGATCAAGGCGATCCTGGCGGATGAGGGCGTGTCACGGCAGCCCGACTGGGAGGGAATCGATGCGTTTCTGACGTTTGGCTACCTGCCGGCGCCATTGACAGGATTTGAGGGAGTGCGGCAGTTGTCCCCCGGGAGCTGGCTGCTCGTGGAAGACGGACACGTCAGCCGACACGCGTGGTACCGGCTTCCCTATCCCGACGGTCCGCCCACGATGACCGCAGGCGAGGCCGTGGAGTTGCTTCGCGGGACGCTGCACGAGTGCGTGGAGCGCCAGATGGTCAGCGACGTCCCGCTGGGCGTGCTCGTCAGCGGCGGGCTGGACTCGGCCGCCGTCGCGTGGCATGCGCAGCAGGCCCGGGGGGGTGAAGCCGACGGCTTCCACATTGCCTTCGGAGAGGGGAGCTTCGACGAGAGTCCGTATGCGCGGCGCGTGGCGGAAGCATGCGGCATCCGGCTGCACGCGCGGACGCTCACGACGGATAACACGGACCTGCTGACGCGCGCGGTCTGGCACGCGGAGGAGCCGCTGGCCGATAACTCGATGATCCCGTTCTACCTGCTGGCCGGCTTCGCGCGTGAGCGCGTCACGGTGGCCCTCTCCGGTGACGGCGCGGACGAGCTGCTGGCCGGTTACATGACTTATCGTGCCAGTCGCTACGCGCCGATTTACCGGCGGCTGCCGGGCTGGCTGCGGCGCGGAGCCATCGCACCGCTGGTCCGTGCGCTGCCGGTGAGTACGCGGAAGTACAGCCTGGCCATGCTGGCGCGGCGCTTTATCGAGGGCGCGGAGGAGGGAACACTGCGCGACCATTGCAGTTGGCGGCAGATTGTCTCGTCCCGCAACAAACAGACTCTGTATACGTCCGTTGCGAATTCCGGGTGGGACGCGGTGGGCCGCTATGCCGCCACCGTTGAAGACGCTCCCGACTGGCTCACGCCGCTGGAGCGGCAGTTGCACGTTGATTTCCGGTGCCACCTGCCGAGCGACATGCTGACGAAGGTCGACCGGATGAGCATGGCCCATGCGCTGGAAGTGCGTGTGCCGCTCCTCGACCTCGAAATGGTCGCCGCGTGCCTCCGCATTCCGGGCACGCTGAAGCTGCACGGCCGGAGCACAAAGCACGTCCTGAAGGAGGTCATGAGCGACGTTCTGCCGGCCGAACTCGTCCAACGTCGCAAACAGGGTTTTGTGATACCGGTCGAACGCTGGATGCGGAACGAATGGCTCCCGCTGCTGAACGAGCACCTCGCGCCGGCGGTGATCGGGCGGATACCGCTGCTGCGGCCGCAGCGAGTGTTGAACATGGTCCAGCGGCATGCGGCGGGACGGGAAGACTTCGGGTACGATCTGTTCGCACTGCTGGTGCTGTCGCTGTGGTGGCAGGTCTGGATGGAGCGGACGCTCCACGTCGGCGGCGGAAGGGCGCCGGCGTCGCCGCCGAAAATTCATCGCATCGCCAGTGACAGCCACACACCGGTCGAAGGGTGAGAGACAGGGCGTGCCGCACATGAAACAGATCCTGGCTCGACCCGCGTTCTGGCTGGCTTGCCAGTCGCTCCTGCTGGCCGCGTGGATGTGGTCCAGCGGCCGGCTCGTCCCGCAGATCGAAACCGACACGCGCAGTTATCAGGACGTCTCACTGGAAGACCTGCCTGCGGCTCTATCCGCCCTTCGCACGCTCGGTTATCCGCTGTTTCTGCGGGCCGTCACGGTGTTGTCTGGCGGACTGGGGGCAGTACCGTGGGCACATCTCGCTGTCCACGTGGGGAGCGTGTTCGCGTTTTGCCTGGGCCTGCGTCAGGCCGGTCTCGACCGTACGATTTCCACCGCGGCCGCCAGTGCCGTGTTGTGGAGCAAAGGCGCGTTCGAATACGTGCCGGTCGTGCTGGGAGATTCGCTGGGGCTGTCGCTGGCGGTCGCAGCCATCGGTCTGCTGCTCTGCACGCTGCCGGCGACGCGGCGTGGCGCTCACTGGGTCGGCCTGATGATTCTCGTGGCTGTGGCGTATCACGTTCGTCCGGCGTATCTGTTTCTGGTCGCTCTTGTCCCGTTACTGGGAATGCTGCTGCACCGCCCTGTGATCGCCTCGAATGCGCAGGAGTACCCGGGCACGCTGAGGTTCGGCGTTCAACTCGCCGCGGCGTCGTGTTTGCCGTTGCTCGCCTGGTGCGGACTGCGCTGGCTGGTGGTCGGCCATTTCGGACTGGTCTCGTTCGGCGGATACAACCTGGTCGGCATTGCCGGGCAGTTCGTCGACGCACCGCTCGTGGCGGAGTTGCCGGGGGACCTGCACCCGGTCGCAGCGCGACTTCTGGAAATCCGCGAACGGACCCCCGGCTGGGAGCCCCCCCGCGACTACTACGCGATGGAGCGGATGTTCAACGTGACGGTGTGGACGATCTGCGTGCCGGCCGTGCGGGAGACCGTCTCCAATGATCCCGTGCGCGTCAATCGCACGATCAGCGCCCTGTGCCGCGAGGTCCTGCTCCGCCAACCGGCGGCCTATCTGCGGTGGCTCACCTGGGCGCTGCGCGAAGGCTTTACGGCGATCCTGTTTCTCTCACTGACGAACAAGCCTGCCATCGCGTGCCTGGGGGTGCTGATGACATGCGAAGCCGGCGAACTGTTCCGCCGACGGAAGGGGGCGCACAACGGCATCGCAGCAGCGTCGACTGCTTGCGATATGGCGGGTCGCGCACGACCGGTGCTGGTGTGGACGGCCGTCGGATTCGCCGCGGCCAACCTGCTGCTGGTCGTGCTGGTCGAAGTCCCCAATCATCGCTACATGACCGCGGCCAGTGTGTTTCTGCCGGCGCTGCTGGCAGTGCTGTGCGTCAACCGGTGCCGTCACTTTATCGCGTCTGGCTCGCCGAGCGATAGATCCGCGCCGAGGGATACTCTCTGACGAGCCGGAACTGCTGGTCGCCGTAGTGCCGCTCCAGCCCGAGTTGACCCAGCACGCCGGCCAGTGTCTCCGGGTGCCGGCGATTGATTACGACAACGGCGTCACCGGATGGCGCGCTGTCGGTCGCGGGACGGTCGAAGTGGTGCATGTCCAGACCAGCACGACGGGCGTAGTAAGCCAGCGGCGCCGAAGACGGCGACACGGTGATCACCGGCTCTCCCGGACGCAGCATGCCGCGGAGGTCGCGCACGATCGCTTCGGCGTCCGGCAACGTGCCGGTTTCGAGAGACTCCCGAATCGAGTTGTTGCGGATCGAATTCATGAGCGGCCAGGTAGCAACGAGGGCGATCGTCGCGAAGAACGCCACGACACGCAGGGGGCGCGTGGGGAGGAATCGAATCCAGCGGATCAGGCCGACGCCGATCAACACGGCGGCGAGCGGCAGCAGAAACAGCCACACACGCGGGAATGGCAGCACGCGCTGCAGCAACATCAGGAGGGCGGCCGCCGAAACGGAACCGAGGGCCGTCCGTCGTGCCTGCCGGACCCAGCCGTTGCCGTTCTGCAGCGCGAGAACCAGACCTGCGAGGCAGATCACCATGACCGGGAGCGGCACGTTCCGCCATAGAAGTGCGACCAGTTCCCGCAGCCAGTCGCCGGTGCCGCCGAGCAGTTGGCTGAACGACAATGGCTGCACGTAGGCATTGCCGAACAGCGACCGGGGACCGGACACGAGCAACACGGGGAGATAACACACGAGCGTCGTTGCGGCGGCTGAGGCAATGACGCCGCAGGACCAAGCCCGGAATGTCCCACCGTACGCTCGCTTTGTCACACCCGTGTGACATTGGCATTCCATCCACGCCAACTGCATGAGCAGTGGATACACCATCACGGGAATCGTCCAGCAGCCGATGACGGCGAGAACGCCCCAGCACAGCCAGGCCGCCCCGTCGCAGCGTCGCACGAGCCGCACCGTGATCAGCCACCCGCAGACGGCGCACAAGCAGACCAGTGTGTAACCGCGGGCGTTCGTCGAATACTCGATCAGCGGCGAGGACGTGGCGACGAGCAGGCCGGCGAGCGTCGCACTGCGGCTGCCCCCCACTGCCGCCGTCAGCAGCATCGTCGCCGGGATGAGCAGCACACCCGCGAAAAACGCGGGGAGCCGCACGATGCACGGGGCGTCGCCGAACAGGCGCGTCGAGACGAGCACCAGCAGACTGTGTAACACATGGTTGTTCGGCGCGTCGTACTTCGAAATTGCGACGAACCAGGGCTGAGATGAATAGGCATTGTAGGTGTAGGCTTCGTCGAAGCGCATCGGCTGGTTGAGGTACGGCACGCGCACAGCCGCGGCAACAACTGTGATGACGATCAGAGACGCCGTCACGCCGCGCGACAGCGCGCGGATCCACGCAGTCAGTCGGCGGAAGTCCTCTCGCAGACGCGACCCGATCGCTGCCAGCCGCTGCCGGCTGCGCCACAGGATCGCGCCGAGCACGATCAGCGATGCTCCAACGGCAGCGAGGCCGACCTGCAGCCGGTGGTGCAGCGCCGGCGTGTAAGGATCCGCCGAACCGTCGCCGGCAAGGGCATCCAGCCGCGTTCTGACGACATCGAACGACGCCAGCGCCGCCAGAGCTGCGGCGATGCCCGACGT
Organism: uncultured Planctomycetaceae bacterium; assembly: GCA_964633565.1. Lineage (GTDB taxonomy): Bacteria > Planctomycetota > Planctomycetia > Planctomycetales > Planctomycetaceae > CAZWGW01. Next base: position 1,090 of record CAZWGW010000269.1, on the reverse strand, counting down.
GACGACCAACCCGACCAGCATACCGAACCAGCGCGAATGCGACTTCCGGACTGGTTCGCCGTCGGACATCGGCCGCCCGTTGAGGTCAGCGCGGGAAAGGTGGGACCAGCCCGATTACGTCGTCCGGCGGCGCGAAACGATCCGCTGGATGATCCAGGTCATTTCGTGCTCCCCCTTGCACGAACCAAGTTCCGTCACAAGTTCGGCCATCGACGGGTATCGTTCTTCCGGCTTCTTGGCCAGACATTTGCGATAGATCTCGTCCAGCCGCGCGGGGACGTCGTCGCGGACCGCGCGGAGGGACGGGATCGGCTGCTCGCGATGCGCCACCAGCACTTCCATCACGGTCTCGCCGTGGTAGGGGGGCTTGCCGATGAGCAGAAAACCGAGCGTACACCCGAGGCTGTAGACGTCGGACCGGTGATCGGCCTTGCGCGTGTTGAGCGCCTGTTCGGGGGACATGTAGTCGACGGTCCCGAGTACCGCGCCGGTCTGCGTCAGGGCGCTCCGCGTGGCCGCGTTTTCCGCCGCATCGGTGTCGCGTGAAATGCGCGCCAGTCCGAGGTCGAGGACGCGGACGTTCCCTTGCCGATCGAGCAGCAGGTTGGACGGCTTGACGTCACGATGGGTTACGCCGTGAGCATGGGCGTGCTGCAATCCCTGCGCCGCGTGCAGGACGCAGTTGACGGCCGTGCCGACCGGGAGCGGGCCGTGCGCCTTGACCAGGTCGGCCAGGTCGTCCCCCGGGACGTATTCCATGACATAGAAGTGCGCCCCAGTGTCCTCTCCACTGTCGAGTGCCGCCACGATGTGGGGATGAGACAGGCTGGAGGCGGCCTCGACTTCGCGGCGAAAGCGGCGGACGGCGTCGGCATTGCGCATCAGTTCCGGCGGCAGGACCTTGAGTGCCACGAGCCGGTTCTGCCCCTGTCGCCGCGCCTTGTAGACGACGCCCATGCCGCCTTCGCCGATCCGCTCGGTGATCACATACTCGCCCAACCGCACTGGCCCGGGAGTTTCGGTCAGGAGTGCGTCCGCCTGATAGCCGGTAATGGTCCCCTTGCCGACGAGCCGCCGTGAGAGTTCGCCG
>CAZWGW010000268.1:0-8576 GCA_964633565.1 uncultured Planctomycetaceae bacterium | reverse complement strand
CATGAAACGCACGATGTGGATGGCCCTGCTCGCCACGCTGACGTGGTGGGGATCCGCGAACGATGCCGGGGCCGGCATCTTCGGGACCGGGGGCTACGACTGCTGTCCGCCGGGTTGTTGCGCCCCGTCGGGAGAGTACGCGGCGGCCCGGATGGCGCATTGCCCCCAATACCAGTCCGTTCGCGAAGTCGTCTGGGAGACGGAAGAGTACTGCGAGCCGCAGACCGTCTATGAGACGTGCGTGGACAGGGTGCCGGTCACGTGCACGCGCACGGTCATGGACACCTGCTGGCGGGACGAGTGCTACACGGCCTGCCGGCCGTGCTACAAGACCTGCTATCGCGACGAGTGCTACACCGTCCGCAAGCCCTGCTATCAGACCTGCTATCGCACGGTCTGCTGCAAAGTCCGCAAGCCGTGCTATCACACGTGCTACCGCGACGTGTGCTACACGGTCTGCCGCCCCTGCTATCAGACCTGCTACCGCGATGAATGCTACACCGTCCGCAAGCCCTGCTATCAGACCTGCTGGCGCGACGTGTGCTGCACCGAGTACCGCAGCGTCCCCGAGACCTGCTATCGCGACGTGTGCTACACGGTCTGTCGGCCGGTGTGTGAGACACGCTGCGTGAACGTGTCTTGCGGCGAATGGAAGACGGTCTCCGAGTACATTCCGGGTCCTGTCGTCAATCAGTGCGTCCGCGATCCGGGCACATGGTCGTGGGACCCGAACAACTGCTGCTGCACCTACGACCCGGGCGCTGCCCGCACCGTGCAGGTGCAATGCCCCGGCCGGACGGTGTGCCGCCAGGTGTATTGCCCCCGGGTTGTCCAGCAGCAGGTGACCTGCACGCGCTACGTGCCGGAAGTCAAGCACTGCCGCGTCCCGTACACCGTGTGCCGCCAGGTCCCGTGCACGGTGACGAAGCGCGTGCCGTACACGACCTGCACCTGGACCTGCCAGACGTGCACGCGGCGCGTGCCGTACACGACCTGCACGATGGTTCGCGAGTGCTGCAAGAAGCGGATTCCGTACACGACGTGCACCTGGACCGAAGAGTGCCAGACAAAGCAGGTCCCCTACACAACCTGCACGTGGACCTGCCAGACCTGCACCCGCAAGGTGCCGTACACGACCTGCACCATGGTCAGCGAAACGCGGACCCGCCGCGTCCCCTACTGCGTGCCGCGGCAGGTGTGCGAGACCCGCTACGAGTGCCGCACGCGGTGCGTGCCCCGCACGGTGATGGTCCGCAAGACCCGTTGCGTGCCGCGCGAGGTTTGCCGGCAGGTTCCGGTCGACCCCGGTTGTGCCGCTCCCTCGTGTGCCGTGCCGACGTGCGCCGCCCCGGCACAGTGCGCCGCGCCAACCTGCGCCACGCCCCAATGACGTGACTCGTCGGCACGAAGCCGACAGCGAGTGATGATGGCTTCACCTCCGAGGGGCCGGTTCAGGACGAACCGGCCCTTTTTGCGTTCGGAGGCCGGCACGGTCAGCGCGACGACGGGCGCGTCTGGAATGTGCGAGGTTCTCCCTCCCTTCCGATCTGCATCGTGTAGCTCTTTCCGTCCGGCGCAACGGACGCCAGCACCCACACCCCCTGACAACTCTCGGTCGGATCGCTGTTCGCAATCAAGTCGGCCGGCGTCTGCTCGTCCGGCCCGAGTGCCACGTTGCGATGGAGCTGATACAGGGCTTTCAGCGATTCGACGCTCCGCAGCGTCTTCAGCGTCTGCGGGTCCCCCCCTTTTGTCGGACCGTTGCACATCACGGCGACGACGGGATCGATCGCCAGCACCAGGGCCGGGTTGTTGCTCGACGGCAGTCCGTGATGCGTGACCATGAACAGTTCCACGCTCCCGAGCGGGTTATTCGGCGTGACCAGCTTCCCCTCGACGTTCCACGTCAGGTCGCCACAGCACAGAAACCTGAAGTCGCCGAACCGCCACAGAAAGCTCACACTTGCCGAGTTGTCGGTCGGGTCGTCGGGCTGCGGCTCATGCCTGTCTGCAAACGGGTTCGGGGCGCCCGTGTTGGCGATCACCTCGCGACTGGCCGTCACAATCTGCACCGACAACGGCGTCTGCGGCGAATCCAGCTCAAAGGAGTCCCCCGCGCGGAGCGTCCGCGACTGGTTTTGCGACGCCCGGCGGTAGTCGGCGATCCGGGTTTCGAAGTCGCGGTCTTCCTGCAGCGCATCCGGTATCCCACGATCGTAGAAGCGGCGGATCGGGATTTGCGCCGCCAGTGCCGCGTGGTTCCCGTAATGGTCGAGATGCCAGTGCGTGACAGCCGCGTAGTCAATGTGGTCCAGTTTCGCGACATCGCGAACCACGTTCAGGATCCGGTTCAGGTCGCGGCCGTTATTGTCCGGATAGCCGGAGTCGATCAGCACCGATTCTCCCGCGGGAGTGACGATCAGGGTCGCCGCGCCGCCTTCGACGTCAATGAAGTACAGATCGAGACGCTGATCGGCCTGTCCGGCGAAGATTGTTCCGGCCAGGGCGAAGTACAGCGAGACAGTCGGCGCAGCGGCGCCACGGACACTTCGAAAGGTCGACATCGGGGTGTTTCCTGCGGAGATCAAAACGGCTGCGGTGGCATGCGGGTCCGGAATCGGACAGCGGCCGCTATGATACCGGGATGCCACGGGCCACGGAAACCACCGACCCCTTGAGAACGGGCGTTGCATGATCCCGCTGCGCGACAATATTCCTTCACGCACGATGCCGGTGGTCAACTACTCCCTGATCGCCGCCTGCGCGGTCGCGTTCGTATTCCAGTTGATGGAGCAGCCCGACGAGGCGACCCTTGCGGAGCGGCTGGGCATGATCCCGGCGCGGGTGCTGCATCCGGATCAGCCGATCGAGATCCCCATCGCGGCGCGCATCACGGGATACGAGATGCGCAGGGCGCCCGACGGCCGGCTCGTCGAGGTGCCCGTGATCGAAAAATTGCGGCGGGAAGCTGCGCCCTCGCCCGTGCCGCCGGTCCTGACGTTGCTGACGTGCATTTTCCTGCACGGCGGCTGGATGCACTTCCTCGGGAACATGTGGTTCCTGCACATCTTTGGAGACAACGTCGAAGACCGCTTCGGTCACTGGGGCTATCTCTTCTTCTACCTGGCCTGCGGCGTCGCGGCGAGTGCGACGCACCTGATCGCCGGCCCGCAATCGACCGTCCCCACAATCGGCGCCAGCGGTGCCATTGCCGGTGTCATGGGCGCCTACCTTGTGTCCTATCCACATGCCCGCGTTCTGGCCGTGATTCCGATCTTCTACTTCCTGCAAATGACCGTCTTGCCAGCCCCCATTTTTCTCGGTGTCTGGTTTGTCATCCAGTTCTTCCAGGGCGTGGCGACGATCACGGATGTGACGACGACCGGCGTGGCCTGGTGGGCGCACATCGGGGGGTTTGCCGTCGGGGCCGCGGCCGCGTGGCTGCTCGGGAAGGGACACGCCCTGCGGCCGAGAAACGAGCAGAGACGGCCGGGCACGGATCGGTACACGCATTACCGAATGGGTGGGCGTCCCCCGTGGTAGCGGCAGTTTCTGCCGCTCTGCAGCGCCAGGTGTCACACCCGTTGCAGGACGCGGGCCGCCGTCGGGAGAATTGCCGCCAGGCACCGTGTGCGGCACAATAAAACGACAGCAATCCGGCCTTGTCACACTGCGGGAAAATGAATATTACCCCCGTCTCCTCTCTCGATTCCCCGGATGAAATCCCGGTGCGAGGTTTTCCCCTGGGCGCGCGCGGCCGAGTGCTGCTCGCGGCCTGGGGCGCGATCCTCCTGTCGGGTTTTGTCCTTGCGGCGTCGCTGGATCCGGACCCGCGCGGCTTCGGCACCCACCAGCGGCTCGGACTCCCTCCCTGCAGTTTTCAGGTCCTGTTCGGTGTCAACTGTCCCAGTTGCGGCAGCACCACCTGTTTTGCCCACTTTGTGCGCGGGCAGTGGGTGTCCGCCGTGCAGTCCAATTCTGCGGCGTTCATCCTGGCGCTCGTCTGCGCCGCGATGGTCCCGTGGAGCTGGTATAGCGTCTGGAGCGGCCGGTTGTGGCAGGTCGAATCTCCGGCGACCACATTGATGTGGCTGCTGATCGGACTGTGCGGCCTGTCGCTCGGACAATGGATTGTCCGCATGCTGCTGGAGTGATCCGCTCCGGCGGCGAACCCTGTCGGTCAGGAAGACCTTTCATGCGGCCTGCGTCCTACCGCCACACGCCGCCCTGGTGCGTCAGAAACGCGCGAAGTCGATTGCAGGGGCCCGGTCTGTTCGTGATTGCCGCCTCGCTGCTGGCGTGCAGTCTGTCGGGCTGTATCAACTCCATGGTCATGGCGGGAAAGGTCATCTTTGGCGACGCTCACGTCATGTCGCCGTTTGAACAACGGACCGGTGTGTCCCTCTCGGAGGGCGAACACAAGGTCGTTTTCGTCTGCACCGCGCCCGGTTCAACGTCCGAGGAATTCGACACGCTGGCCGCCGACCTGCAGGCCGAAGTGCACCTCCAACTGAAGAAACACGGCGTCACCGTGATCAATTCACCGGATCTGAATGACATGCCCGATGCATCGGCTTCCGGTTTCAACCCGGAGGCCGTGGCCCGCGTCACGCCCGATGCCAGCTACATACTGCATGCCGACGTCGAGCGGTTCAGCGGCATCGAGGATGCCAGCCCCGACCTGCTGCGCGGCCGCGCCAGCGGCATGATCTACGCCTACGAAATTCACCGGTCGTCGTCGCCTGCGGGGCGGCCCCGCGTCCTGAAGGTGTTCTTCCAGGAATTCCACTGCGAGTACCCCGCGTCGCAACCGGTCTTCGCCGGTCAGATGCCGGCCCGCGTGTTTTACCGTCGATTCGTGGATCACCTGGCCGAACTGGTCGGGCGCACTTTTTACGACGTCCCGACGGCGGATGCATTCCCCTGACCCTTGCCGGATGCACCGGCCGCTTTCCCCGGCCGGCAGACCGATCACACTGCACCAACTCAATCAGAGAGCGGCATGAAGACTGACTTCCTTCGCGTGCCCGACGGTGTTCGACGGACTGCGCTCCGTATCGGACTGGTGTTTTTCGCGGCATGCCTGCCGGGCTGCAATCAGTTCGTACTGCTGAGTTACATCATCGGGGGCCCGCCCTCGATCGAACCGGACTTCGACTCCCAGACCGGGAAGGGACTGGATCGGCCGGATATCACGGTCGCCGTCATCGGCTACGCCGACACGAGGATGAAAGTTGAAAACCCCAGGATCGACGCAGAGATCGCGTCCATGGTGGCCTACCGGCTCGCGGCCCACAAGATCAACATCGTGCACCCGGACACGGTTCATGCCTGGCTGGACGAACATCCCGACTGGGAAAAAGCCGAGGAAGTCGGCAGGGGGCTCAAAGCCGACTACGTCATTGAGATCGAGCTGGAATCCTTCGACCTGTACGAGGAACACAGCGCCTCGTTGTTCCGCGGCCGCACCGAAGGATACGTCAACGTGTACGAAATCGATGCGGACGGTTTCGGCGAGCGGATCTACTCCAAGGACCTCAGTTTCATGTTCCCGACCGAAGCGCCCCGTTCGACGTACGACCAGCTCCCGGCCTCGTTCAAACGGGAATACCTGACCCGGCTGAGCGAATTGATCGGCTGGTTGTTCGTCGAACGCTACAGCGGCGACAAGATGCACTGGGCGACATAGGTGGATGAGGGATGAGGGAAGGCACAGTGGATCAGAGACGTATCGCCGTGTGGCAGAGTCGAGCGCCTCAGTGAGCCGCTCATCCCTCATCGCTCATCCCTCATCGTCCCGCGGGCGCTGGTTCCTGCTCGCAGCCGCACTCCTGTGGAGCCTGGGGGGACTGCTGGCAAAAATCGACCCGATCCAGGCGCTTCCACTCGAGTCGCGTGGCCCTCTGCTGGCCTGCTATCGCGCACTGTTTGCAGCGGTCTGCCTGATTCCATTCGTCTCCTGGCGCCGGATCCGCTGGCGCAGGGGCCTCGTCCCGATGGTGCTCTCCTACGCGGTGATGAACGTGCTCTACGTCACGTCCCTCACGCGAACCACGGCGGCAGCCGCCATTTTCCTCCAGTATACGAGCGTCGCCTGGTCCGTCGCGCTCGGCTGGCTGCTCCTGCGCGAACGCGTTGACCGGGGAGACCTGGTCGCGCTGGCCTGCGCGGCGGCCGGTATCGGCTGCATCGTCGTGGCGGAGTCCGGTTCTGCCAACGCGTGGGGCAACCTGCTGGGTGTGGGGAGCGGACTCACCTACGCCGGCGTCATCATCGGACTCCGCGCGCTGCGCGACGAGGACGGCTGGTTTCTGGTCCTGCTCAACAACGCCGTCGGCGGCCTGCTGCTCCTCCCGTGGGTGTGGTCGATGGACGTTTCGCTCAGCGGCACACAATGGGGGGTCGTCGCCGCATTCGGCGTCGTACAACTGGCGATCCCCTACGTGCTGTTCGCGATCGCCGTCCGCACCGTGCGCGCACACGAGGCAGCCCTCCTGACGATTCTCGAAGCCGTGCTCAACCCGCTGTGGGTCTGGTTGTTCGTCGGCGAGGCCGCCGCCGCGTCAACCTGGCTCGGGGGGGGGCTGATCGTGCTGGGACTGGTGCTGCGTTACACCGTGTTCATTCCCCGGCCTGTTCAGGGGGCTCCCGCCGGATCACCGCCGCCAGCAGATACAACCAGGCCAGATTGAGCAGGTGGTAGCCGGTATACCGCAGCGATCCGCCGATCGTCCCTTTGTCGAAGTCCGCCGATTTCCCGAAGACCAGTTCCGCCAGCTTCATTGGCAACCCGATGATCCAGCCCAGGTTGTCCCGTGTCAGGTCGGCGTTGACGGTGAACACGCAGACCGCATAGAGCAGCGCAGTGAGCCAGACGGTGCGCCAGGTCGGCCGGCGCAGCAGTTCGCGCAGCCCGCGGCGTGGCCGCGCGTCGGTCAGATCGGGCTCTCCCGTGTACACGCCGACGGAAAACCGGCCTTTCTTCAGCGCCAGCACGACAGGAAACAGCGCGCCCAGCACCGGCCGGGGGTCTTCCGACTGCAGCACGTCGTTGATCGTGTCGCTGTGCTTCTCGAACTTCTCGCGGAAGTACGCATTGAGGTCCGCCGGATTGGCCGCTTCCTGCAGCGAACGGAGAAACGACCTGACTTTCCCTTCCTGCGGAACTTCGCCCCGCACAGCGGCCGATTGATCGCGGACGCGCTGAAAGCGGTTCCACAAGCTTTCGTCGTGGGCGATCTCGTCCAGCGTCGAGAGGAGCGCGACGACCGGCGCCTCGGTGCGCGTCGTGTAGTCGATCTGCGGCGGCTCAACGTGCTCGCCGCAGGCCACGCGGAACAACAGGTGCGGATAGTCGACGTTGGCCGCCACGGCTTGCGGCAGCCCGCCGAAGAACCGCGGATTGAGTTCAATCAGGTACACCCGGCCGTCGTCGCCCCGGCGGAAGTCGAGCTGTGCCATCCCGTGCCAGCCGAGATGCGTGAGCAGCTTCGTCGCGGTGGCGTCGGCCACCGGCAGGTCGACCGTTTCGCGCAGCGCGCCGGCGCCGGTCCCCCGCGGAAAGGAGCGGATGTTGTGATACGTCATGCTGGCGACCTTGCGGCCGCGGTCGTACAGGCAGGAGTAGCAGTAATCTTCGCCGGGCACGAAATCCTGCACGAGGGGGTACTGCTCGGGGGCGAGTTGGTAGCCGTCGACGAATCGCCGGAAATTCGAAGTCAGTTCTTCCGGCGTATCGCACTTCTTGAGGCCGATCCCCGCCGCGCCGGAGCGCATTTTAAGAAACACGGGAAACGTCAGGTCCGGGACGGCGCGGTAGACGTCTGCCAGGCTCTGGAACTGCCGCGTGCCGGGGATGGCCAGCCCCAGTTCCTGCGCCAGCAGTGCCAGTCGGCCCTTGTCATGGGTCCGCTCCATGTTCTCGTACGACGTGAGCGGAACGGTAATGTACGGCTCGAACCGTGCCCGATGCCTGGCGATCAGCCAGGTCTCCTTGTGGACGGGCATCAGGACGTACGGTTCGCCGTCCGGCGGCTTCAGTTCCCGGACCTTCTCCACCAGGAAATCGATGAATCGCTCCGGTTCCTCGCTGGCGGACGGATACTGAAATTGCCCCGTGCAGTACTTCGAGAAGAAGCAGGCGGCAAACGGGGCCTCTTCGCCGCAGTAAACCTCGATTCCCTGTCGCCCCAGACTGCGGCAGATCGCCAGCGCATGCCAGGCGCGGCTGTACGTCATGATCACGCGGGCCATTCGCGGCGTCTCCCCCGGTGAGTCACCATCTTGATCACAGGCCAGCCCGGATTCCAGCCGGGCCATCCCGACTGCACTGCGTGATCAGGCGTCGCACCACGCGCCACACCACGCGGATTCCGAAACTCGTTCGCAGGTTCTACGGGCGTGATGGAGAGGATTGCGCCCTCCGGGGGGCGCAACAAAAAGACGCCCGACTGCGAGGCAGGGGGCGTCGTCATCCGAAACCAGAGGCCCGGACGGGCCTCCGGGTTCGACGCGCCGGCTGGTTCTGAGGAAGAACCCGGGGAGAGGGGGCCTCTCCCCGGGGGATCCTCACGTTC
>CAZWGW010000267.1:0-8576 GCA_964633565.1 uncultured Planctomycetaceae bacterium | reverse complement strand
CAGCACGTCGTAGTCGCGGATCTGCGCGTTGATCCGGACCGGAACCTCCTCCGTCAGCAGCCCGTGCGAAATCTCCGCCGTCTCGTCGCGGCTGAGCGTACCCAGCGTCAGCAGGTTGTCCGGGTTGTCCCACTCGTGATTCAACAGTTGCGTCTGCAGGAACAGCCGCTGCCGTTCCGACTCCCTGATCCCCAGCAGCCGGCACATCTGCTGTTCAGACATCGGCGGGTGCGTGCCGAGCGCGATCATTACGTCAAACGTGTCGACGACCGGCCGCAGGTGCTTCCACAGCGCGTCGAAGAGCAGCGGCAGCGGTGCGGTGCGCGTGTGGTCCGGCACGATCAAGAGGACGCGCTGTCCCGCAAAGTCCTGCTGCGGCACCGTGGACGTGATCCAGTCCCGGACCTGCTGGTCGGTCAGAAGCGATGCGGCGGCGGACATGGTCGGCGGGCTGGTGTGGAGTCGCTCACGTCGGTTGACGGCGATTGTAAATCCCTGGCGCGCATTGCGAAATACCTCGCGCGCAGGCACGGCACAACAAAAACGGGAGTCGCTCGCGTCGCGAACGACTCCCGGTCCCATGTTGCTCTTTGCATCCGGCTCAGCCCGCCGCGACGAGCCGCTCCTTTTTCTCGCGCCGCCGTCGCTCCACGACTTCGTCCTGGATGCCGCGCGGCACCTGCTTGTACTTGCAGAACTCCATGCTGAAGCTCGCCTTCCCCTGCGTCATCGACCGCAGCTCGTTGGCATAGTCGAACATCGAGGCCAGCGGCACCTCGGCGTTGATCACGGCCACGCCCTGCCGGGACGTGCTTCCCGTGATCACGCCCCGCTTGCTGGAGAGGTGCCCTGTGATCGAACCCTGGAATTCATCGGGCGTCTCGACCTCGAGCTTCATGATCGGCTCCAGCAGCGCCATCCCGGCCTTCTGCAACGTCTCCCGCATGCAGTTGAAGCCGCAGATGTTGAACGCCATTTCCGACGAGTCGACGTCGTGATAGCTGCCGTCCGTCAACTCGACGCCGACGCCGGTCACTTCGCATTCGCACAGCGGTCCCTTCTCCAGGGCGCGCTGCATGCCGTGCTCGACGGGAGGAATGTACTCCTTCGGAATGCGCCCCTGCGAGATCTCGTTGAGGAACTGGAACGTCTCCTCCGCGTCCTCCGGCAGCGGGAACAACCGGCCGACAATGTGCGCGTACTGGCCGGAGCCGCCGGTCTGCTTCTTGTGCTTGAAGTTGAACTCGACCGCCTTCGTCGGTGTTTCGCGGTAGGCGACTTTCGGCTCGCCGACCGTCACTTCCACACGGTACTCGCGGCGGATACGCTCGATGTACACCTCCAGGTGGAGCTGCCCCATGCCGGCGATGATTGTTTCGCCGGTCTCCTGGTCGGTGCTCACACGGAACGTCGGGTCCTCGCGACGGAACCGCTCCAACGCCTTCGACAGCCGGTCGGCTCCGTCGCGGGCCAACGGTTCCACCGACAGCCGGATCACCGGCTCCGGCACGTAAATGCTCTCCAGTGCGTAGTGCACGTCGCCGCCGCAGAACGTATCGCCCGAAGCGCAGTCGACCCCCACGACGGCGATGATGTCGCCGGCGCCGGCCGATTCGATGTCCATCCGGTCGTTGGCGTGCATCCGCACCATCCGGCCGAAACGCACCTTCTTCCCGGTGCGGGAGTTGATGTAACTCTCCCCCTTCCTGATCTGCCCCTGATAGATCCGAAAATAGGTGAGCTGGCCGAACTGCTCGATCACCGTCTTGAACGCCATCGCCACCAGCGGATCGGCGTCGTTCGTCGTCAGGTCGACGCGCACCGGCTCGACGTGCTGCCCTTCCGCGGCCGCCTTCGCCTTGTTCGTGGCCGTCACGTCCATCGCCGAGACGGTGCGATCCAGCGGGCTGGGAAGATAACGGCAGACCGCATCCAGCAGCGGCTGAACCCCCTTGTTGCGCACGGCCGTGCCGCACAGCACAGGGACCAGTTCGTGCCCCAGCGTCGCTTCGCGGATCAGCCTGTGCAGGTCCTCCTTGGGGAATTCCTGCTCTTCCAGCAGCGCCATCATCAATTCATCGCTGAACAGCGACAGGGCCTCCAGCATCTCGGCGCGCGCCGCTGCGGCCGCCTCGCGGAATTCCGCCGCGATCGGCTCGCGCTTCACATCTTCCCCCTGCTTGCCGTCGAAATACACCGCCTCCATGTCGATCAGGTCGATGACCCCTTCGAACGCCGCGCCGGCCCCCATTGGCATCTGCAGCGGAACCGGCGTCACGCCCAGTTTCTCTTTCATCTGCCGCACGACGTTGGCGAAGTCCGCGCCGTTGCGGTCCATCTTGTTGACGAACGCCACGCGCGGCACGTGATACCGCTTCATCTGCCGGTCGACCGTCAGCGACTGGCTCTGCACGCCTCCCACGGCGCACAGCACCAGGATCGCCCCGTCCAGGACGCGCAGCGAGCGCTCCACCTCGACCGTGAAGTCGACGTGCCCCGGCGTGTCGATCAGGTTGATCGTGTAATCCTCCCAGTGGACCTGCGTTGCGGCCGATGTGATCGTAATGCCGCGCTCGCGCTCCAGGTCCATGAAGTCCATCGTGGCGCCCGGACCGTCCCCCTTCACCTCGCCGATCTTGTGGATGCGGCCGCTGTAATACAGGATCCGCTCCGACAGCGTGGTCTTGCCGGAATCGATGTGGGCGGAAACGCCGATGTTGCGCAGGTGGTTGAGGCTGGTCATGGTCGTAGGGTCGGTAATGACGAATTTCGAATCACGAATGTCGAAGGAATGACGAATTCTGAACGCCGTGGCGTGTGCCTCCGGACATTGATTCGTCAGTCAGATTTCGACATTCGTCATGCATGCCGGAAGGAAACACTCCGTCCGCTCCGGGCTCACAGTTTGTGGGTGCAACGCGTCCGGCGGGGGTACACAGGGGGCGCCGAGGAGGCAGCCAGAGCGTTACGAAACAAGCTTTGTCTGGGGCGTCGCCTTCAGCAGCGACGAAAAGGGGCCGTCAGGCCATTCGTCGCCGCATCGGCTCTGAATGGTCATCCATGGGCAGGGTCCCTTTTCGTGTTCCGCTGGGCGAGCCTGTGACTCGCAGTTTCGATTCCGCGAGTCCCGCGACTCGCGACAAAAGTCGCAGCGAGTCTGACGACTCGCCGTGTCAGAACTCGGCAAACTCTGCTGTCTGCCGGGCTGAGCGGCCAGAGCGCGGCCGTCTGTTTCAGCCGACCTCCCTCAGAAAATGCCGGCCTTTGCGATCCCGGCCTTCCGGAAGGTGCGGGGGATCATATCGAGTGCCCCGGTCATGGGGAAGAGGGAATTTATGTGTTTTTCGTGAACTGGCAACAGGTTCCGGCAACGCGCCGTCATGGAAAGTCCGCCGGCGACAGCCCCAGCGCCACGATGCTGCAGCCGTTGATAACGTTCAGCCCAAGTCGTTGTGCCGCTTCGCACAGCGTCCGGCTGCCGCTCCCCGGGTTGAGCCACACCTCCCCCGGCTCAGCCGCAGCGATTTCCGCCAGGAGTGTCACCCCCACCTCCGGCGGCACATACAGACTCACCCCGTCGAGACGGTCGACCGGCACCGCCGACAGGCTGGGATAGCAGACCAGCCCTTCGACCTGGTCGGCGTGCGGATTGACCGGGTAGACGTCGAACCCTGCTGCCGCATGGGCGCGGACCGACTTGTTGCCGTACTTCCGGCGGTCGCGGCTGGCGCCGATAATGGCGACGCTCGGCTTGTTCATCCTGTGATCTCCTGCACGACTGCAACAAGGATTGGTCGCGCCATTTGGACGCGCGTTCGTGCGCGGCCTCGTCCGACTCCCCCACGCATCCGCCGCCTGCCGCATCGCTTGCGGTTTCGCTCTGCTCACCGACCCTCACGATCCCTGCATGCACACGGGTCATTTGACCACGGCCGCCCGGCGCAGACAATCTCCGATATCGCCGTCGCCTGTCGAAAGTCAACTCGCTGTCCGCACCGCGCTCCGCGAAGGATCTGAAATGGTCTCCCTGTTCCTGGTCCTGCTGGTCGTCGGCGGCGTGGCCGTCGCCATCCTTACCGTCGTCGGCGCGATTGTGTACCTCGCCACTCGTGATCGCGGGGGCGGGAATCGTGACGCCGACCGGGGCCGGTGATGTGCCGGTCGACCTGTCTGCCCCCGACGGCGGCATCAGTCCGGTAGCAACGGCCATTCCAGCATCACGTCCGTGTCAGCGTTCGCGCATTCCCGGCAGACCGGATCGCTCTCTGGCAGAGAATGCAGCACCTCATACCAGTCCGTAGGCCAGCAGGATCACTCCGGCCGCCAGTGCCAGACTTCATTGGCAGAACGAAACATCCGCCGACGGTATTCGGCCATTCCTGGACCACACACAGCGCCGCAGGTGGTCGCACAGCGATGCAAGGATTAGTCGCCTCCCGGACATTGCCAATCGGACGAACTCCGTCCCCCCCCCCCCCTGAACCAGCAATTCCACGATGCATGAACTGTCACTTCCACTGGCCAGACGCACGCCTCGTGGGCGGCGTGACGTGGCCCGCGCACATCCATGTGGCGTCGAGTTCGATTGCCGCGAAGCCCGCCTGCCAACATCGTCAGCGTGCTGAGCTACCCTCTCGTTCTGCAGTGGTGCACGGCCGGCAGGGCGCTGCATGCGTTTCTGCCGTGAGGCGCGTTCGGCGCACGGCCTCGCACGGCCGTGCAACAGACTTCGCACGACGGCTTTCCAAGGCCGTCATGCCGTTCACCGGACTCGGAAGGTGTTACAATGAGCCCTGCGCCTCGTGGCCCCTGTCCGGGCATGAGCGCGCCCTGTGAGTTCGTGTTCCATCACTTCCGGAGGTCACTGCCATGTCGACTCGTCGCTTCGCCGCTGTGTGTGGCGCATTGCTGGTTGCCGTCATCGTGGGCCTGCCGGCTGCACGGGCCCAACAACAGAAGAAAGCCGATTCCGCCGCCAAGGAAAAGGACGCTGCCGCTGCGAAGGACAAGGATGCCGCCATCGCGAAGGAGAAGGCTGTCGCCGCCGCGAAGGACAAGACAGCGGCGGCGAAGGCAAAGGACGGCGCATCCAAAGACAAGGATCCGGCGGCCAGCGACAAGGATGCTCCACCGAAGGTCAAGGATGCCGCCAGCACGAAGGATCGGGCGGTCAAAGACAAAGCGGCGGGCGAAAAGGTGAAGGTGAAAGACGGCGATTTGAAGGACAAAGACGCACCGGCGAAGGACAGGACTGGCATCGCGAAGGACAAGGACTCCGCGGCGGCGAAATTCAAGAACGAGGTCCACAAGGACAAAGGTGCGGCGACGAAAGACAAGTCCGGCGGCGATCACGCCGCGGCCAAAGAGAAGTCCGCCGCGGCGAAAGCAAAGGGGGGCAAGGTCGCCGCCACCGTGAAGGGGAACGTGAAGAGCATCGACGTGGAAGGCAAGGCGATCACGCTCGATGTCCCGAGTGAGAAGGACGGCGCGACGACCGAGCAGACGTTCGCGTTCGGACCCGACCTGAGAGTGATGGTCCTGGGTAAGGAAAACGCGTCGGCCGCCGACATTCAGCCCGGCATGCGCGTGGCCGTGATCCTCACGGAGGAGAAGACGGTCATGGGGATCAAGGCGACGGCGAAGGACCAGCCGGCGGGAAAGGCAAAGAGCCCGGACTCGAAGCAGGATCAGCCCGTAAGGAAAGGCGACAAGGTTCCAGCGAAATAAGGTGTCGCAGTTTTCGATCTGGAGTGCGGTGACAAGTCACCGCACTCCAGATTCCGATTCCGCGGGGCGAGTCGACGACGTCTGCGGAAAACGCCCCTCCGGCAAAGAAGTTCGTGACAGCGATGCCTCGAGCAGCTACGGTCGAGGGAACCGGACAGCACGTCGACGGGGAGTCCATCCATGTCTGCAGCCGCGCTCCTGGAACTGTCGGCCGGCTTGGTCGACTCGCGAACCGCGCTCATCGTACGCTCCACGGGTCGGTGGCGACTGTTGCTGCTGTCGGTCGGGCTGACGTCGTGTGCCATGTGGCCGGTGCAATCGACGGCGGGGCCGCCGGAGTTTGCGACGATCGACGTCCCGGGTGCGTTCGAGACGTTTGCGCTGGGCGTTAACAATCGCGACCAGGTCGTCGGGGA
This sequence comes from uncultured Planctomycetaceae bacterium, assembly GCA_964633565.1. GTDB lineage: Bacteria > Planctomycetota > Planctomycetia > Planctomycetales > Planctomycetaceae > CAZWGW01. The sequence continues at coordinate 2,433 of CAZWGW010000267.1, read as the reverse complement.
TTACTTCGACGGCGATACGTTTCGTGGCTTCGTACTGGATCGGCGAAGGGATGTCGTGGTGACGATTGACTTCCCCGGCGCAACCGCCACGACGGCGATCGGCATCAACAACGCCGGTGCGATCGTCGGCCGGTATGGTGACGAAGACGGATTTCTACACGGTTTTCTGCTGCAGGGTGGGGAGTTCCTGTCGATCGACGCGCCCGACGCGCTGGAGACGATTGCGGCGGCTGCGATCAACGACCGTGGAGAGATCGTCGGCAACTTCGTGGATGCCGATGGGGTCTTTCACGGGTTCTACTACGACGGCGAGTTTGAAGTGATCGACGTCCCTGGTGCGATGGCGACGTCCGCGAACGGCATCTCGAATCGGGGCACGATCACGGGGGACTACCAGGACGCGGACGGCAACTTCCACGGTTTCGTGCTCAGTGGAGGCGAGTTCACTCGCATTGACGTGCCCGGCGCCGACGGGACGTTCGCGACCAAAGTCAACGATCGCGGTGCGATCATCGGGGACTACTTTGACGCGGACGGCACGCACGGGTTCGTGCTGGATCGCGGCAGGTTCACACCGATTAACGTCCCCGGCGCACTGGCGACGTTGGCCCCGGGAGTCAATGACCAGGGGACGATCGTTGGCACGTTCGTCGACGCGGATTTCGTGTTTCGCGGATACGTGCTGGGGCGGTAGCTCGTGGCTTGCGCATCCTGCGTCGGTATGATCGGTGGTGGCCGGCACCTGACAGGACGGACAACCACCTTGCACGAGGCGCTCGCGATGGGGGGCTGGTCGTTCTACGGCACCGGACTGCGGATCCACGGTCTGGAACCGGAACCACCGGACTGCATCGTGCTGACCCAGTGGCTGACGCTGTTCTTCATCCCGATCGCCCCGCTCCGGCGCGCAAAGTGCCGCTACCGCGGCGAGGCATTCTCCGATGGGCATACTGATGCGGCGCTCCGGCTTGAACTCGTGGAGCAGTTGCCGTTCTCGGTCTCGTCCATCTGCGCGACGTACTTATTGAGCTGGGCGGCCCTGCTCGCGACGATCGGGCCGATTGCATTCATGATCTGGCGCACGCAGAACCGGGCGGCCACGGTCCCGGAGATGATCGTCGTGCTGGCGTTTACCGCCGGCCTGGCGCTGTTGCCATTTGCCGTGGAGTGGCGGCAGAAGCAGGTTCTTGAAGCCAGCCGGCGGCAGGAACAGCGCGAGGCGGCCGAGCAAGCCGCCGCTGCGCAGGCAAAGGCAGTGTTGACGGCGTGGAAGTCGAAGCACGTCCTGCCGGAATGGACGTTTCTGCTGGCGGGAGTTGTCGGCCTGCTCCCGGGCGTTGTGCTGGCCGTGTGGTGGGGATGGGGCGGAAACGTCCTGAAGATAGCGGGACTTGTGACTGCGGTGCTGGCGATGGGCGTGCTCTATCTGGTTGATCGAGTGCTGGTGCGCCGCAGGGACGCGGCGCAAGCGCCGCCGAAGGGCGATTGGTAAGTAACTGCGATTGGCGTCGTCTGTTCCGCGCTGTTCATCGCACCATCGCGATGCGCGCGATGCGGCATCCGCGGCTGGTCCACCTGCGCAGGTCGAACTTCGGATGGACGGATAAGCAGGCGTTGATACAATCGCTGGTCGTCAGTCACTCGTTCCACTATCCGCAGGAACGCGCCCATGCTCAGCATTCTCGGCCGAACGGCGACGCGGCTGTGCGACGGCATTACGCGCCGCGAGTTGATGCGGGTCGGCGGGTTGTCGCTGTTCGCCGGGGCGACGCTGCCGCGGCTGTTGCGAGCGAGCGTGCCGGATCGCCCAGAGGCCCGGGCGAAGTCGGTGATCCTGTTCAATCTGCTCGGCGGGCCGAGCCAGATGGACATGTTCGACCTCAAGCCCGACGCGCCGGCCGAGGTGCGCGGGGAGTTCCGGCCGATCGACACGTCGATCCCCGGCGTGCAGATCTGCGAATACCTGCCAAACGTCGCGCGGCTGATGCACAAGGCGTGCCTCATCCGCACGGTGACGCACGGCTACAACGCGCACAACCCGCTGAACATCATGACCGGGTGGTCGGGGGGGAACTTCGCCCAGTTGCGGCCGGAGCCGACCGATCCGCCCGATATCGGGGCGATCTGTCAGTACCTGGGGATGGGTCCGCGCGATCTGCCGGGGGCCGTCTGTCTGCCGTGCTATCCTGGATTCGGCGAGAGCAGCATGTATCCGGGCATCCGGCGTCCAGGACCGTACGGCGGGTTCCTCGGCAGCCAGTATGACCCGCTGTTCAGCGTCTGCGCGCCGACGTTCGACCGCGAACCGAAGGTCAATTATTACGACCCGGTGATCCCGATAGGCGAGCCGCAATTGCCGTCCGTCTCCGAGACGCCGGACGTGTCGGTCGACCGGCTCTCGCGCCGTCGATCAGTGCTGGAACATCTGGACGA
>CAZWGW010000266.1:0-8594 GCA_964633565.1 uncultured Planctomycetaceae bacterium | reverse complement strand
GATCGGCACACTCACGGAAACCGTCGAAACCGTGCAGCTCGCCTATCGCAACGGCTACACCGCCGTCATGAGTCACCGTTCGGGTGAGACCGAAGACACGACCATCGCCGACCTGGCGGTCGCCCTGGGGACCGGCCAGATCAAGACCGGTTCCGCCAGCCGCACCGACCGGATCTGCAAGTACAATCAACTGCTCAGAATCGAGGAGATTCTGGGATCCGCCGCGGTCTACGGCGGCACAATTTCGTAGCCAGATGCGCCACTTATTCGGGCTGCGCACCTGCCCGACACCGGAGTTCTGCGGGAATTCGGCGGCGGTCGAGGCGCCGCGTCGACCGGACCGTGTGTGACGACCCGCAAATTGGCAATCGGCAATTCGCATTCTGCAATTTGCGATCCGGCGAGTCGCTCATGTTTGCCGCTTGGGTCCCCGCTGGACGATACGACCTGATGAGGTTCTCCACGTCCACCAGGTACCAGCATGGCGGCGGTCCAGCCAGACAATTCGCACAGCGGCCGATTCGTCTCGCTGCTGTTCTGGTTCTGCCTCGCGGTTGCGGCCGGGCTGTATGCCGCCTGTGTCCTCGCGCCGCGCGTTGTCGTTTGGGCCGAACTGCAGGCGCAGTCCGTCCGCAACCAGACCGAATTGATCAGCCTGGAGCGCCAGGTGCAGCAGCTCGCGCGGGTGGCGCACGCCCTGGAACGGGACCCGTCATTTGCAGCCGAACTGGCCCGTGTGGAACTGCACGCGGCGCGCCCGGGTGGCACGCGGATTCCGCTCCCCCCCTCCCTCGGATTCGATCCTCGCGCGCCGCGCACGGTTGAAGTGGTTGCCGAGCCGTTCGAACCCTGGTTTCTCCCGGCCGCGCGGCTGGTGGCGACGGACGCGACGTTGCGCTGGAAGATCCTGGGGGTTGCGGCAGCGTTGCTCCTGTTCGCGTTCGTGTTTCTGCCGGGGGACCTCTCGCGGCTGGCTTCGCTCGGCGCGACCTCGCGCCGCGTGCTGCGGACGGTTTTCGGCCGATATCTGTGCGACGCCTCCGGCGAGCGGCGGCCGTAAGGCCGCTGTGAGGACGTCCTTTCAGCACGCTCGCGGTTCAGTCGCGCGGCATGCAGCCCGCCAGCGCCGCGACCGCCCAACTCGTCGCCGGAACCGAAATAAACTGGTCCTTGCCGTGCGGGTCGCCGTTATCGAAGTACGTCTGGATCGGTTTCGACCGCGTTACGACATGCCACGAACCGTCCTGCTCCTGCGTCCGGACCAGGAAGTCCACGGCCTTCTGCAGACCGGCATCGTCCGCCGGGACACCCGCCAGCCGCAGCACATGGACCGCCTGCCCCGTCGCGTAGGCGTCGCTCTCCAGCCCGTCGATCTGTCCCCAGCCGCCGTCGGCATGCTGCTGCGTCAGCAGGTCCGTCCGGGCCGACTCCAGCGCGGCTGCGTCTTCATCGAACAAGTGCAGCCCCCACAGCCGCCCCACGCGGTCTTCGTGGCTGACGAGCGGCGCCGACTTGAGCCATCGCCGCGCCCTCTCGATCGCCGCCTCCGCTGGCGCGCGTCGCGACTCATCGGCGTACTTCTGCAGGCCGTAGGCCGACAGCAGCGTGCAGCTCACCTTTGATTCTTCGAGCGGCGGGCGGTTTGAGGCGGGGACCCAGTGACCGTCGTCCTCCTGGCGCGCCAGCAGATACGACACGAGTGCATCGGTGACGTCGTCCCGAGCCGAACCGCAGACTTCGAACATCCACAAGGCGTAGCTGACCGTGGCCGAGCGCCCCCCGACGTTTTCGCCACGGGCGACCTGCTCGATTTTGCCGGCAAAGGACTGCCGCGTGAATTCCGCCTGCGCATCGAGCAGGGGTTCATCGATCTCAAAACCGGCGTCGCGGGCCGTCACCATCGCGAACGCCGGCAGCGTCTGGTGGTGGCACGAAAAACACTCCCGATGGTCGGGATAGCTCCGAGCCGCTTTCTGCACGATCGACAGTCCGCGTTCCACGGCGGAGCGGATCGCCGCCGAAGTCACGGTCGCGTCGTTCGCGACGAGGGATTGCACAGGACCGGACACGGTAATGAGGACGGTGAGCGCAATCGGGGATCGGACCATGGCGGGACTCCCGTAAGCTGTCGGACCAGACTGATTTTCGGCGAGACCGGCCCGAACTGCAAGCTGGCAGTGATGCCCTTCGCAAGAGCATCACCCCGGACGATGTTCATCGCCGCCGCGAGGTCGCGCTGTCGGGCCGAATCCCGTAGACCCTCAGCCCGTCCACCGACTATCATAGCGCTCAGCGCCCCGCGCCTGTCTGGGGAGACCCATGCGATCCGGCCTGCCTTGTCTGCTCGTCACCGCGGTCACCGCCGCATGCGTGGGGATTGCGGCCGGATACGCCGCGGACGCGCCCTCCCCGGCCGAACAGAGACTCGAGCGGCTTGTCTTCCAGCTTGGCAGCGCGGAATTTGCCGAGCGCGAGCGCGCCCAGCAGGAATTGCTCGAGATTGGTCCCGCGGTCCTTCCCGCGTTGCGCCGGGCCGCGTCCATGAACGACCTGGAACTGCGGTATCGAGCGCTGCAGATCGTTTCGGAACTGCAATCCAGTCTGCTGGAAGAGGCGCTGGGGCAATTGGAATCCGGGGACCCGACGGTCACGGCCGACGTCCTCCCCGGCTGGAAACAGTACGCCCGACTGATTGGAAGCACGCCCGAAGCCCGGCGGATGTTTGTGGAGATGGTGCGGGCGGAGCCGGCCCTGATGCTGTCGGTCGACGGGACGCCCGATCAGGTCTCCGCCGAGTTCGAGCATCGCTGCGCCGACCTGACGCTGCGACGCGCGCAGCGGCGGCGCGACGGGCTGCCGGTCCCCAGCGTCGCGGCGCTGTTGTTTGTCGGCGCATTGGACGAGTGCCGCCCCAGCATGGCGGCCGCAAACTCCATGCAGTCGGTCATCCTCACGGACGGCGACTTTGCATCCGAAATGAGTCGGCCGGACCGGCCCGAGTCCGTACGGCAACTGATCGGACTGTGGATTGTGCGGCCCGATGCCGCGCCGGCGATGAATCGGTTGTCGATTGCATTCCGGTTCGAAATGCTGGAGGGCATGGAAATCTCGCGCGAGATCATCGAGAGCGGCCAGAACGGGACTCTGGTCCAGCAGGCGATCATGTTCATCGCCCGCTTCGGCAATCGCGAGAATCTGGCCGAACTGGAGGAATTGCTCGACGACGAGACCGAATTGCCGACGCCGCGCCGCAACCCGGCGAATTCGTTCTCCGCGCGGGTCCAGGATGTGGCCCTCGCAGGCCTGCTGCACCTGACGAAGCAGGAGCCCAAAGGCTACGGGTTCGAATCGATTCGCGAGAACCCGCAGTATCTGTACAACCCCGGGACGATGGGCTTCCATTCGGACGAGGCGCGCCGGAACGCGCTGGAGAAGTGGCACGCGTGGCGCGCCGAGCACTTCAAGGACTTGCTCCCATTCGTGCCGGACGCCGTCGAAGGGACCACCACCTGACGCGGAGTGCCGGCGCTGCCCCGTCGACCGTCCTCGTTCAATGTAAGCCTGCCCCTGTCGTCGGAGGCTGATCGAGTTTGCATCCCTCGAGATCGGCGACCCCGCGCTCGCTGATCAGCAGCGAGTGCTTGCGGTTCGCGGTCAGCTCCGAGTCGAGCAGATAGACGCGCGACGTCCCCGCCGCCGCCACTCCGGAGCGGCCGTTCTCCGTACTGATGACCCGGTCCAGCAACACGTCCCGGCAACGATCGTGGGCGTTGATGCCGTCCAGCCGGAAATGCCGCAGCGTCACATTGCGGATGATGACGTCGTGGACGTCGAGCAGAGTCAGGCCGACTTCGTCGTCCGCGAGGGCGAAATCAAAGCGGTTCGGGTCGCTCCCCACGTCCGTGCGGTAATAGATGGCGCCCCGCCAGGCGCACCATTGTCCGATCGGTAGCTCGGGGAGCGTCCTGGCGTCCGGGGGACAGGCCGCCTCGGGGACCGTTTTCCCGTCGAGCAGCAACTGGTAGTAAGCCTTGCGCCAGGGAACGAGCCGCCAGACCGTGTCACGGACGGGCTCCCAACTCTGCGGCGGTACCGGTTTCGCGCCGCTGAGCACAGCTCCGTTCCCGAGGATCACGAACGGCCCTTCCGGCCGGCCGCTGTTCCGCTCCCCGAACAGCGTGACCCCGCCGTAATACGGCGTGCCATTGTTGGTCAATCGGATTTCGTCCCCCTGGTTCGCCATCTCGATCGCGCGCTGCAGCGACCGCAGCGGTCCATTGCCCGACCCCTCGTCCGACGGCGTGAGCCCGTCGTTTTGATCGTTTCCCAATCGGCTGTCGACGAACAGCGTCTCCCCCCGCGCCAGGCCGGTGAGCACCAGGAGCCACGCCAGCAGCAGCGCGGCAAACCAGCACACGACCGGCCGGACCAGCCGCCGGCCGTCGTCGGCCGGCGACGGCACAACGTGACCCTGCTCGTGGATCTTCAACAGCACCGGCAACCGGCTGCGCATCTCCCTCTCTCCCGGCACGCATGGTCTCAACGGGTTTCCTCACCATCGTCATCGGTTCATCCCGCGCTCCGTGCGACAAGCGCCCGGAAGATTCCAGCCCTGCGGAAAAATCAGCCGGCAACGACTTTACCGGCGGTAAGGTTGGCGACGGTCCGGTGGAGCCAATCCCGTCGTTTGACCCCTTGCGGCGACTGGGCTATTGTCGCGCCACGGGCGTCGATCAATCCTCGTTTCTCGTGAAGATCATCTCGATGGCGACAGATTCTCCGCGGAGGGCGCTGGTCAGCGTGAGCGACAAGACCGGGCTTGGTCCATTCGCACAGGGACTGGCGGACATGGGATTCCAGCTCCTCTCCACCGGAGGCACGGCGCGGTTCCTCAAGGAGCAGGGGCTGCCGGTGATCGACGTTTCGGCCTACACGGGCTTTCCCGAGATCATGGACGGCCGGATCAAGACGCTGCATCCCAAAGTCCACGGGGCGATCCTCGGACGACCCGACCTCCCCGCCGATGCGGCGGCCATTGCCGCGCACGGGATCGCGCCGTTCGAACTGGTCGTCTGCAATTTGTACCCGTTCGAGCGGACGATCTCGCACGCCGGAGTGTTGTTCGACGAGTGCATCGAGCAGATCGACATCGGCGGACCGAGCATGGTCCGCTCGGCCGCCAAGAACCACGCGTATGTCGGGGTCGTCACCCGGCCGGAGCAGTATCCCCGGGTCCTCGAGTCACTTCGCACCGGCCGGCTGTCGACGGAGTTTCGCCGCGAACTGGCACAAGCCGCGTTCGAGATGACGGCCCGCTACGACCGGGCGATTGCCGACTGGTTCGCGCGGAGCGGAGGTCCGTCACAGGACGCGTCCGGCTTCGCCGATTCGCTCAATCTGCAGTTTCGCCGGCGGGAAGCGCTGCGGTACGGCGAAAACCCGCATCAGTCCGCCGCAATTTACGTGGAATCGTCGCCGGGTCCCTCCTCGCTGGCGGCGGCCGTGAAGCGGCACGGCAAGGAACTCTCCTACAACAACCTGCTCGACCTCGACGCGGCCTTGTCCATCGCGCGCGAGTTCACGGAACCGGCCGCCGTCGTCATCAAGCACAACAACCCCTGCGGGTGCGCGATTGGCGAATCTCTCGCGGCGGCGTTCGACCGCGCTTACGCGGGTGACCCGGTCAGCGCCTTCGGATCGATCATCGGCCTGAACCAGGTCCTGGATGCCGCGACCGCCGAACGGCTGTGTGAGCCGAACCGCTTCGTTGAGGCGATCATCGCCCCCGGGTACGACGAAGCGGCGTTCCGGATGCTGACCACCAGGCCGAAATGGAAGGGGAGCGTGCGGCTGTTGGAACTGTGTGATTTCACCGCGGAGCGGCCGACGTCGCACGAATTCCGCAGCATTTCCGGCGGACTGCTGGTGCAGGACCGCGACGACCAGCCTGATCCGATGGACGGCTGGAAAGTCGTCACCAGACGGCAGCCGACCGATGCCGAACGCCGCGACCTCGTGTTCGCGTGGAAGGTCTGCAAACACGTGAAGTCCAATGCGATCGTCCTGGCGAAGAACGGGATGGCGGTGGGCGTCGGCGCGGGGCAGATGAGCCGGCTCGATTCCGCCTTCATCGCCGCATTCAAGGCGGGAGACAAGGGGGCCGGGACCGTCGTCGCTTCCGACGCATTTTTCCCGTTCCGCGACGGGCTGGACGAGGCGGCCAGGGCCGGTGCAACGGCTGTGATCCAGCCGGGCGGCTCGAAAGGCGACCCCGAGGTCATCGCCGCGGCCGACGAGCACGGAATGGCGATGATTCTGACTGGCCGGAGACATTTCCGGCATTGAAACAGAGCGCGTCGACCGATGTGGCAGGCACACTCCGTGTGCCGTCGGGAGTGATACTCACGTTCATTGCTCCTTTGCTGGTGGACGGCACATGGAGTGTGCGCCACGTCTGGCTTGACGCCCGGCCCCCGACGCAAAAGAATCGCGACGGGCGCCCATGCCACGAACCGGGATAGCCTGCGTCGTGTCCTTGCCCCGGTTCAGCCCACCGGACGCGAGTTCGCGCCGGCCATCCGTTACCGACCCAGGTCCCTGCCATGCGACTCTCTGCCGCCGTTCAGTCCCTCAAGCCTTCCGCCACGATCGCCGCGGCGGCCAAGGCGAAGGAACTCGATCAGAAGGGGATCAAGGTCTACGAGTTCACGCTGGGTGAGCCGGACTTCATCACGCCGGCACACATCCGCGAGGCGGCCAAACTGGCGATGGACGCTGGTAAGACAAAATACACCCCCTCGGGCGGCATCCTGGAACTGAAGAAGGCCATTTGCGCCGCCGCGCAGCGCGACCACGGCCTCGAATACCAGCCCAACCAGGTCGTCGTCTCCAACGGCGCAAAGCACTCCATTCATAACGCGCTCACGGCGCTGTGCGGACCGGGCGATGAGGTCATCATCCCCACGCCCTACTGGGTCAGCTACAGCGCGCTCGTCGAGCTGACTGGCGCGACGCCCGTCCTGATCGAGACGTCGCTGGAGAGCGGGTTTTGTCTCCAGCCGGAGCAGTTCGATGCCGCGATCACACCGCGCACGCGGCTGCTGATGCTCAACAACCCCTGCAATCCGACCGGGGCCGCCTACCCTGTGAAGACGCTGCAGGGGCTGGCCGACGTTGCCGTCCGCCGGAAAGTCCCCGTCCTGTCGGACGAAATCTACGAAAAACTGATCTACGAAGGTTCCGAGTTCCGCAGCTTTGCGTCATTCGGGCCGGCGGTGAAAGACCTGACGATCCTCGTCAACGGCGTGAGCAAGGCCTACGCGATGACCGGCTGGCGAATCGGCTGGACGCTGGCGCCGGCCGATCTTACGAAAGCCATGGACAACCTGCAGAGCCAGGAGACGTCGAACCCGTGCAGCGTCAGCCAGCATGCCGCGCTCGCCGGCCTCAATGGCCCGCAGCAGTGCGTGCAGGAGATGCTCGTGGAGTTCCGCAAACGCCGCAGCTACGTGCTGCAGCGGCTGCGGGACATCCCCCACCTGCGGTTCTCCGAGCCGGGGGGCGCGTTTTACGCGTTCTTCGACGTCAGCGACTACTTTGGCAAGCCGCTCGGCAGCAGCGGCCGGAAGGTCGACAACGCGAGCGATTTCTGCACGGCGCTGCTGGAGGACGCGCACGTCGCGCTCGTCACGGGCGATGCGTTCGGCGCGCCCGGCTACGTGCGACTGAGCTTCGCGACGAGCATGGAGGTGATTGAGCAGGGATTGGACCGGCTGGCGAAGTTTCTGAACCCGCGAATGGATTGACGGCCGTTGACGTATGACACGCGTCATTGCGCTGACGTTGTTGGCCATGATTGCATTCGCGTGCAATTCACTACTCTGCCGTGTCGCCCTCAGGCAGACCGGTATCGACGCCACGAGCTTTACGACGATCCGGCTGGTTTCCGGGGCGCTGATGCTGGGACTGATCGTGCGCATGCGTCGCGGCACATCGGCGGGAAACGGCAATTGGCTCTCGGCGCTCGCGCTGTTCGTGTATGCCGCCGGCTTCTCGTATGCGTACCGAAGTCTGCCCGCATCAACGGGAGCGTTATTGCTGTTCGGCGCGGTTCAGGCGACGATGATCGGTCACGGCTTGTGGACGGGAGAACGGTTGCGCGGATTGCAACTCGTCGGTCTGGCACTCGCATTGGGAGGACTGATTGGCCTGTTGTTGCCCGGCCTTTCCGCACCGCCTGTGTGGGGATCTGCATTGATGCTGAGCGCCGGAGTCGCCTGGGGCGTCTACTCCCTGCGCGGGAAGGGTGCGGGTGACCCGCTGCAGGTGACGGCCGGGAACTTTCTGCGCGCCGTGCCGATCACGGTCGTTTTGAGCCTGCTCCAGTTTCGCGGTGTGACTCTGGATGGTGGAGGCATTGGATATGCCGTTCTGTCGGGAGCACTGGCCTCTGGTGTGGGATACGCCATCTGGTACACCGCATTGCCGCGGTTGAAAGTGACGGGGGCTGCGACCGTGCAACTCAGCGTCCCGGTCCTGGCGTCCCTCGGTGGGATTGCGCTCCTCGGTGAGTCGCTGACACTGCGGCTGGTCCT
>CAZWGW010000265.1:0-8611 GCA_964633565.1 uncultured Planctomycetaceae bacterium | reverse complement strand
CACCCCTTGCCGCGAGTGTCGTCACGAAGCTGCTTGCGGACCTGGGGGCGCCAATCAGGATTGTACAGGCCGTCAAAAATGGCTTCGATCAGGTCCCGCTGGTCATTGCTGAAGAAATTACCGGCGACATTCATCGTTTCCACGTCTGTAATCTGCCAGTTGTTCGAGACGTGCGTCCGTAGCAGTCCGCGATCGTTCTCGTAGTCCCAGGGAAAGCAGATCTTGCCTTTTTGCTCGGGCGACAGCGAGCGAAACAGCGATTCGACCAGCTTTTCGGGTTCCTTCGCGGCCGATTCATCCGCCAGCAGCGGCGCTGCCACGCTGGCCACCGAGACGGCCGCGGCAGCGGCCCCCGCCGTTTTCACGAAGTCGCGCCGGTTCATCGGCGGAGCCGGGGGTCGGTCACAATCGGGGCAGGAAACAGGTCGAGACATGGGACTCTCCTTTTCACGCGACTTCTCGCCGGACGAATGCCCGCGTTGCTCCGCGTAGTATGCGCGCGCGGCGGGCGGGAACGCAACGCTGCCTTGACGTGGAACCTCGTGCCCGAACGCTGGGAAATCCTGACTCGCTTCGGTTATCCTGCCGTCAATTCGGTTCCGTCGACGACGCCCTCAGCGACCGGGAGCACTCACCATGCAGCGAACGACCTGGATCGTCATGTTCTTGAGTCTCATGGCGGCGACAGCCGCCGATGCCCAGAACAAGCGCGAACAACAGGTGCGCGACGACCTCGCCCGCATCGAGGCGCAGGACTTCTGGATCTACAACGACGTCGAGGCCGGCTTCGCGGAGGCAAAGGAGACCGGCAAGCCGGTGCTGGTGACGTTCCGTTGCATCCCCTGCGAGGCCTGCGCGCAACTGGACGAGGAGGTGGCCGAACGCGACCCGCGCATCCGGGAACTGCTCGACAAGTTCGTCTGCGTGCGCGTGGTGACGGCCAACGGCCTCGACTTGTCGCTGTTCCAGTACGACTACGACCAGTCCTGGGCCGCGTTCATTCTCAACGCCGACCGGACGATCTACGGCCGTTACGGCACCCGCTCGCACCCGACCGAGTCCGACGACGACGTGTCGATCGAAGGCTTCGCCAGAACGCTGCAAGCGGCGCTGGCGCTGCACGCAGACTATCCGGCCAACAGGGCGTCGCTCGCAACCAAGCGCGGCCCCGCTGCCGACATTGCCGTCCCGGAGGAGTTGCCGACGCTCAAGGCCACGGGGAAGTACGGGCCCAGGCTCGACTACGAGGGCAAAGTCGTCGAGAGTTGCATCCACTGCCACATGGTCGGTGAAGCGCAACGGATGGTGTACCGGCAGAGGAACGAGCCTCTGCCGGACAAACTCATGTACCCGTATCCGAACCCGAAGCAGTTCGGGTTGATCCTCGATCCGCGGGAGGCGGCAACGGTGCTCCGCGTCGAGCGCGCGTCCGCCGCCGCGCGGGACGGGTTCAGGCCGGGCGACGAAATCGTGTCGCTGGAAGGCCAGCCGATCATTTCCACGGCGGACATCCAGTGGGTCCTGCACAACGCCGCCGATGAGGGACGACTGACGGCACGCGTCCGCCGCGCCGGCGGCGAGCGGGACGTGCCGCTGAACCTCGCCGCGGGATGGCGGCGACAGGGGGACATCTCCTGGCGCGTCTCCTCATGGTCGATGCGCCGGATCGCTCTCGGCGGTCTGAGCCTGGAAGAGGCAACCGCCGAAGAGCGCCGCCGCGCCAGGGCTGACGACGCCCAACTGGCACTGCGCGTGAAAGGCGTCGGCCAGTACGGGGCCCACGCCGCCGCGCGGAATGCCGGCTTCCAGAAGGACGATGTGATCGTGTCGTTCGACGGCCGCACGGAGCGGATGACCGAAGGGCAACTCTTCGAATACGTCCTGCGGAACAGGCGGACCGGTGACAGGATGCCGGTCGTCGTCTTGCGCGGCAGCGAGCGAAAGACGTTGACGATGCCCGTCCAGGAATGACGCCGCCTCCCGTGCGTTACGCCCGCGTGACGCCGTCGAGCAGGCGTTTTGCCTGTCCGCCTGCAAGGCGGTGAAGGGTGTGGTTTTGCAGCGGAAACGGGCGGCGGGGAGATGCGGTCCGAATGGCTGTGGCGAAGTCGTGAACAGGGCCCTGCGCGGCATGCCGGCAGCGCGTCTCCGCCGCGTGCTGGAGGTCCGTGACGATGGTACAAAACTGGACGCCGCGACCTGGCCGCGGTTCAGTCCCCGCCGCCGGCAGACCGCCCGCCACTGGAAACCGCGCGACGCACGTCACCATCGGTGTCATCAGTCTGCTCGGTGTGGGAACGATCGCGCTGTGTATCGCGGCGCTGGTCGTGACTCAGGCCCGCAAGAACCGCCCTGTCTTTCTGGAGGCCGAGGCGCCGGCCGAAAAGCAGGCGGAATTGCGGGCCGCGTTCAATGCGCCCGCCGCCGGCGTCGATCCTGCAACACTGGGAGAGGTCGAGCGGTTGTTCGACCAGGTCATTGCGACGACCGGCGAATCCGACGAAGAGAAGTTTCAGCAGTTGATCGATCGGGACCGGCTGTTCGAAGCGATCCAGTCGTCGGAAATCCTGCCGCGAGCATGGGGACGCAGCGCAGCGGTGCGGGAGTACCTGCTCAGCGACCTGTGGATCCCCTGGCACGCCACGCGCTACCATATCGCCCACGTCCGCCTGGAGGGGGACGGGGGCGAAGCCGTTGTCTACGGCTATTTCTGGACGGCGGCGGGCGAGGCCGCGGAGATGCGGTGGTGGATCGTCCGCCGTGACGGTGAGTGGAAGCCCTACGACTGGGAACTGCTGCAGACGGGCGGCCGCTGCTCGCGCAGGCAGGCGCTCTATCAGCGGCTGGGAACGACCGGTTATTCAGAGGTCATCGACGAACTGCACGCCGCGAACGACGCGATTTCAAACGACGACGTCGAGACGGCCCTGCAGCGGATACGCCGCGCGGAGCGGCGACTGCCTGAGGTCCCTGAGGCGCTGCGCGACGAGGCCAGGCTGTGGACCGCTTACTACTGGTATTACGGCGGTCGCCACGATGAGGCGCGGCGCGTGGCGGAGCAGATCCCTGCGGGCGGCCGCCAGCCCGGCGTCTACTTTCTGCAGATGCAGCGCGCCGCGCACCGGCAGGAGCATGACCAGTTGCTGGCGGCCGCCGACGCATACGAAGCCGTCCTCGGCCGCAATCCGAACAGCGCCGCACTTCGGGCCACGGCACTCGCGGAACTGGGCCGATTGAGCGAAGCCGCGGATGCCTGCCGGGACTACCTGCATTGTGATCCCGGCCACGTCGAAATGCTGCGGCAGTTGGCCCTCACCAGCCGCGATAACGTGCCGCGCGAGTTGACCGAACGCGTCGAGGCGAGCCGCGATCCGGTGCAGACTGCGACGGAGCTGTGCGAGGTCCTGGCGCGATATGGCGATTCTGCGTCGGTGAATGTCCTGTCGGACCTGGTCGATCAACGGGTGCCCGGGACGCCGCAGGCATTCGCGGCCCGGTCGGTCGCGGCGGAGGCCGATCTCGACGACGAGGCCGCCGCCCGCTGGAGTCTGCAGGCACTGCAACAGGAGACGGACGAGGCAGAAACGTCGGAGCGGCTCGGAAAGTACCTCGCGGTCATGACGCGGCTGGAGCGCGTCGCGGAGGCGTATCGACTCGTACCCGACGCGCGGGCAGCGTTTGCGAGCCTGGCCAACGGGGAGGACGAACCGGTCTCTGCGCTCGAGTCCCGGGTGCTCCGGGAACTGCTCGACGAATATGAGCGGCGGGGCGGGGCGGATGACCCGTTCTGGTGGCTGCACAACGGCAACCTGGCGGCCGACGACGGCGACGACGCGAAGGCCGTCGAGTGTTTCGAGCGCGGGCTCGAACTCGTGAGGGGAGACGACGACGAGTCTGGCGCCGTCTGGATGCTCGAATCTCAATTGACGGAGACCCTGCTGCGACAGGGCCGCTGGCGGGACGCCTGGTCCCGCGCCGGCGACGACGATCGCAAGCGGGAATCAATCGCCGACCAGTTGCAGTGGGCGGAACGCTTCACGGACCTGACAGGGCTGGTGGAGGCGTGGCGTGAGGCTGATCCGAAGCAGCCGCTCGTCGATTACTACGCGGCGGCGGCCGCCATTGAGCGCGGCGACCTGGACGAGGCGGAGCGGCTGCTGGACCAGGGCGAGTCGCTGCTGGAGGAGGAGGCGGAGGACCATCGTCGCAGCGCTTTTCGCGCGCTGCGGGCCGCGGTCTGGGTGAAACGGGACGACCCGCTCGCGCACTACGACGCGGTTGCCGATCAACCGGACCTGGCGGGCCAACTGGCATGGCGCCTGATGCGCGAAGGGCGGCGCGAACCGTTGGCGGCGCTGGCGGACCGGCTGCGGGCAGACAACCCGGAATCGGCCGCGAGCTGGTTCTGGGCCGTCCGCCTGCGATGGGACGATCAGGACTACGAGGGGGTGCGGCGACTCATGGACGAAGCGCCGGACACCGCGTGGGACTTGATGGACGCGAGCGAGCGTTCGGGGTGCGAGGAGTTCCTGTTTCGCAGCCGGCTGCGGCTGGAGCAGACCGAGGAGGCGCTGAGGCAGGCCGCGTCCGCGAACCAGGGGGAGGCCAACCCCCTGTGGCTGCTGATCGCAAACGCCGTCGCCGGGCGCCACGACGAGGTCCGCGAGATGTTCACACGCCTTCACGACTACCGGTTCCAGTCGGTGTACTCCGATGAGGACGCCGGGCCGGTGCTGCTTGGTCCGGAGTTCAAGCCCCTGCGCGACGAGTATCCTCCCTGGCTTCCCTACTCGAACGAGAGCGGCCGGGTCGCGTTCCTGCGGCTACCGTGCGCGCTCTCAATCGAAGAAGTGTCAACGGCCGTCGCAGACGCCTGGGGGGCGGAAGCAGGCGTTGAGGCACTGGCTCATCCCGTACCGGGCCAGCCCCGGTCATTTGTCATCGTCCGCGGCAAGACGCGCTTCGTGGTCACCTGCGGCACGGGGCCGTATCATGACGCGGAATCGGTTGATCTGACGGATTTCAAGGACCTCGGCGCCGCAGACGCCCTGCGGCAGCACGCGGGCTGGGTTGCCGTGAGTCCGGTCGCGCAATCCGGCATCCGGACCGGTCCGCGACCGCGAACCAGCGACACGTGCGACCTGTTGGGGCGACTCGCCCACGATGGCCTGCTGGGGGTCTATGACGCGGAACAGCAGCGGATTGTCGCGGCAGGGGCGGAACTGGATCAGCTGATGTCAACGGACTCCGATCCCGCGAAATGGAGCGACGCGGGAGAACGAGTCTGGCTGTGGTGCAGGAATCCGGACGAACAGGTCGCCCCGGCAATCCCGGACCGGGTGCGGCGGCGGTTGATCCGCGCCGGACTTGGCGTGTGGCGTGCCGGCGGCAACACGCTTCAAGTGATGCTCGGCCCTGGCAGCGGCGAGGCGCGCGAACAGATTGAGGTGCGTGTCGAACGCGTCAGGCCGGGCCGCTACGCCGGCTTCCACTACGACGGCCGCGTGCTCTACGATTCACAGTTGTTTCCGTGGCTCACGGCGGGCGAGATGATCCGCTTTTCGGAGCACGACGTTGTGGACTGGACCGATCCCGGCGACGGGGCCAGCGCCCGCGCGGAAGCTGAAGAGTGGTGGCGGCAATTACAGCACAGCGCCGGGAGCGGACACCCGACTGAGGCAACGGATGCAGATCATCCCGGCGATTGACCTTCACGGCGGCCGGTGCGTGCGGCTCCGGCAGGGGGACTACGCGCAGGAAACTGTCTTCGGCGACGATCCGGCAGCGATGGCGGCGCGATGGGTCGCCGAAGGGGCCGAGCGCCTGCACCTGGTGGACCTCGACGGCGCTAAAGCGGGCCGACCGGTCAATCTGGAGGCCGTTCAGGGGATCGTGCGGCGGGTGCCCGTGCCATGCCAGGTTGGCGGAGGGGTGCGTGACGAGCCGGCGGTCCGGATGCTCCTGGACGACGTCGGCGTCGACCGCGTGATCGTCGGCACCCAGGCCCTGAAGCAGCCGGAGTGGTTTCGCGCGATGGCAAGGAGGTTTCCGGGCCGCATCTGCCTGGGGCTCGACGCACGGGACTCGATGGTCGCCACCGAAGGCTGGCTCGAAGTTTCGAAAACTCCGGCTCTCGAACTGGCTCAACAATTCGTCGGACTCGATCTGGCGGCGGTCATCTACACCAACATCGCCAACGACGGCATGCTGCAGGGGGTGGATGAGCAGACGATCACGGACATGATCGCATTGACGAATCTCAGACTGCCGGTCATTGCCTCCGGCGGCGTCACGACCCTCGATGACGTGCGACGTCTGACCGTGACGAGTCGCGATCATCCCGGCCTGGTCGGGGCGATTGTCGGTCGGGCCATTTACGAGGGAACGCTCGACCTTCGCGAAGCGATTGGGCACACTCGCGCCTGAAGCCATCATTGCGACCGCGCGCAAAGAAACCCGGTCCTGGTGCGCCGGGACCGGGTTTCCGAGTGGACGTCGCCCGCGTGCTATTCTTCTGCCGTACGGCCGACGGGAATGCGATCATCGACTTCGTACGCGAGCCCGACCGCCTGCAGGGCACGAATGGCCCAGAACGTCATGTCGATCTCCCACCAGCGGTGTCCGGCACGGGCGAGCCGCGGATGGGCATGGTGGTTGTTGTGCCAGCCTTCGCCGTATGCGAACAGGGCGACCCACCACAGGTTGCGGGACCGGTCGCTCGTATCGTAATTGCGGTAGCCCCAGATGTGGGTCGCGGAGTTGACGAACCACGTCGAGTGATACGCGACGACCATCCGGGCGCACATTGCCCACAGGAACAGCGGCAGGCCGCCGACCGCAAGCAGCAGGATCCCGCTGCCGAACAGCCACCACCCGTACGTCCGCTCAAAGAACACCAGAATGGGGTCCTTGAGGAGGTCGGGGGTGTATTTCTCGTACAGTCTGTCGCGGACCGGCTTGTCGTGCCGGATGAACAGCCACAACATGTGCGACCAGAACGTCCCCTCCGTCGGAGAGTGCGGGTCCCCGTCCTTGTCCGACCGCTGATGATGCACGCGGTGCGTGGCCGACCACATCAGCGGCGAGCCTTCGCCCGACAACACGCCGCACAGCGTCACGAAGAACCGTGCCGGGGCGCGGAGCTTCAGGGAGCGATGCGACAGGAAACGGTGATAACCCATGCAGATCCCGATGCTCGCGGTCAGCCAGTGCAGCGCGATCGCCACACCCACCGCGGTCCAGGAAAAGAAGAACGGTGCGGCCAACGCCCCGAGATGCATCGCCGCCATCCAGCCCAACACAACCCAGTCGGCATTCTTCCAGCGAAGCTGGTCGGGTCCGTAGATTTCAACCAGATCCAGTTTCTCACGTGATGCGGCGGCAGGCTTGGCAACCGCTTGGGCGGCGTGCTGTCCACGACGGCGGGCCTGCTTTCGTCGCGGAGGGGCTTCCAACAGTTGAGACGTCATCGAGTGCTGCTCCCTGAGGTTCATTCCCTGTGCGCTTCGCTCCTGGCCAGGGAGCGATTCGTTCCAACCTGTGGAACGGTGGAGGCTTATAGCACAAGAATCGGGAGCACTCTGTCAGCAGGGCTTCAAAGTTGTGTCAAAGTTGCGTCAACGGCCTAACTGTTTTCAGAAACAGGAGTTGCGTCATAACTGTCCACCACGAAGCGATACCCGGTGCCGCGAACGGAGAGCAAATGACCCGGGTTGGCGGGATCGTCCTCGATCAGCTTACGGAGTCGCATCACAAAATTGTCGATCGTCCGCGTGGTGACCTCCGCGGACTGTTCCCACACGTCGCGGAGGATGCGGTTGCGGGGGAGCACTGTCCCCTCGTGTTCCAGAAAGTACCGCAGCAGTTGCGCCTCCATCGTCGTCAGCTCGTGGACCTGCTCGCCCTTGCGAACTTCAAAGGTCCGGAAGTTCACGTGAACGTCGTCGAAGTCGTACTCGGTCGGCCCGCCGGATGAGGACGCCGAAGTGCGGGAAAGCCGCCGGGCGCGATCGAGCAGATTGCGCACCCGGCTGAGCAATTCGGGCAGGGCGAACGGCTTGGTCATGTACTGGTCGGTGCCGCAGTCGAACGCGTATGCCCGATCCTCCGACAGCGCGCGCGCGCTCAGCACCATGATCGGCACGGCGCCGTCCCGCTCGCGGATCGCCCGACAGATCTCATACCCGCTCATGCCCGGAAGCATCAGATCGAGAATGATGCAATCAACGTCACCGGCGTGCTCGTCGAGGTAGCTCAACGTCGACGGTCCGTCGCCGAGCACGATCGCCTCGAAGCCTTCCTGCTCAAAATTGAACTTGAGTCCCTTGGCGATCGCCTCTTCGTCTTCCACGATCAGGATGCGCCGGGTCATTGCGACGCCTCCTGCAGCGCGGCCGACGTCTCAACGGCGTCCCCCACGGTCGACCGCGAATCCGCAGGGGACAGGGGGTCCCTGGAAGGCGCGACTCCTTCGACGCGTCCCGGCAGTTCCACTTCGAACACACAGCCGGGCTTGCCGTCCGGCCGATCGGCGACGGAAATCCGCCCTTTCAGCCGCTTGACCAGCGTGTGGACGATGTACAGTCCCAGCCCCGTCCCTTTGCGCCTCCGT
>CAZWGW010000264.1:0-8615 GCA_964633565.1 uncultured Planctomycetaceae bacterium | reverse complement strand
GTCATTCGTGTCAGCATCCTGGTCAGGGAGAACGGAGTTGCCCGAGCGGCCCATGGCGAATGACCTTGTTGGTTCCGTAGCGGACCCATCGCCAGGTGGAGTTGCGCCCGTCCCCTGCTCAGGACGATCCAGCCGGCTGCAGTCGGTTTCTGCCCCTATCGAATGACCAGCCGTGTGCTGATCGACCACAGATTCCTCACCGGAGATACACTTGTCCGAAGGCCTTCCGCCCGCCGCCGACCTGCCCACCAACGGCACTCCCGACGGTAGCCCTCCCGCCGACCGCATCGAGCTGCTCGACATCCGCGAGGAGATGCAGCAGAGCTATCTCACGTATGCGATGAGTGTCATCGTCAGCCGCGCACTGCCTGACGTGCGCGACGGGCTCAAGCCGTCACAGCGCCGGATCCTGGTCGCGATGAACGACCTCAATCTGGGTCCTGCGTCCGGCCGGATGAAGTGCGCCAAGATTTCCGGCGACACCAGCGGCAATTACCACCCGCATGGCGACAACGCCATCTACCCGACGATGGTGCGACTCGCGCAGGACTGGGCGATGCGCGAGGTGTTGATCGACAAGCAGGGGAACTTCGGTTCTCTGGCGGGCCTGCCGCCGGCGGCCATGCGTTACACCGAAGCGCGCATGTCGGCCGCCGGTGCTGAAATGCTCGTCGATCTGGAGCGCAACACGGTCGACTTCGTTCCCACCTACGACCAGCGCAACGAAGAGCCGGCCGTGCTGCCTTCGCGGTTCCCCAACCTCCTCGTCAACGGCTCGCAAGGCATTGCGGTCGGCATGGCGACCAGCATTCCGCCGCACAACCTGTGTGAGGTGGCAGACGCCGTCACGCTCCTGCTGGACCATCCCGATGCGACCATCGACGAGGTCCTGGATGTGATGCCCGGTCCGGACTTTCCGACGGGGGGCGTCATCTGCGGCCGGATGGGGATCCGGCAAGGGTACATGACGGGCCGGTCCACATTGACGCTCCGGGCCAGGGTCGAGTTCGAGACCGAAAAAAACTCCGAGGTCATTGTCGTCACTGAAATTCCGTACCAGGACACGCGCGACCGGATCAAGGCCAAACTCGAAGAGCTGGCCAAGGAGGACCGGATCAAGGGGATCGCCCGCGTAATCGACTACACCGACCGCAAGACGCCGTCGTGGCAGGTGCGGCTGCATATCTACCTCAAGCGCGACGCCGACCGCGACGTCGTCCTGAACCAGCTTTACAAGTATTCGCCGCTGCAGCAGACGGTGAGCGTGATCCTGCTGGCGCTCGTCGGCAATCGCCCGGAGACGCTGACGATCAGGAACCTGCTGCAGGAATTCATCCGGCACCGCATGACGGTCATCCGCCGCCGGACGGAGTTTCTGCTGGAAGAGGCCCGCCGGCGCAAGCACACCGTCGAGGGGCTGCTGATCGCGCAGATCGACATCGACCAGGTGATTCAGACGATTCGCAGCTCTCCCAGCCGGGCGGAAGCCAAGGTGCGGCTGCAGCAGATCCAGGTGGCGGCGGAACTTGTCGCGCGGGCGTTGGGGGACGCCGGCTTCGCGCTGTTCCGGGAGGAGCAGGGGACCCGCGAGACCTATGCGCTGTCGGCCAATCAGTCCGAGGCAATCGTTTCCATGCAACTCGGCTCGCTCGCCAACCTGGAGCGCGAGAACCTGCAGGGGGAACACCGCCAACTGCTGGAGAGCATCGCCGGGTTCCGCAGGCTCCTCTCGGACGAAGCGCACATTCGCGACGTCATCCGGGACGAGATGGCGGACCTGAAAAAGCGGTTTCCCGACAAGCGCCGGACGGAAATCTCCGAAGAGGAACTGGAGGAGGTCGACAAGGACGAACTGATCGCCGAGGAGCCGATGGTGGTGACGCTCTCGCAGCGCGTCTACATCAAGCGGCTGCCGCTCAAGACCTACCAGGCGCAGAACCGCGGCGGCTAGGGCATCATGGGGACCAAATCCGACGAAGAGGACCCCATCGAGCACCTGTTCGTCTCCAGCACGCACTCCTGGCTGTTGTTCTTCACGAACTTCGGCAAGGTGTACTGGCAGAAGGTCTACGACCTGCCACAGCAGGGCCGGACGGCAAAGGGCCGCGCCCTCGTGAATCTGCTGTCCCTTTCCGAAGGGGAGCGCGTGCAGGACTGCATTGACGTCCGCCAGTTTGATGACGAACGGTGCCTGTTGATGGCCACGCGCAACGGAATCGTCAAGAAGACGGCGCTGACGGACTACAGCCGGCCCAAGCGGGGCGGCATCATCGCCATCAAGCTCGAGGAAGGGGACGCGCTGATCGACGTCGTCAAGGTCGTGCCCGGCGACGACGTGGTGCTCAGCACCGCACACGGCATGTCGATCCGCTTCTGCGAGACCGACGCGCGCTCCATGGGCCGCAATACGATGGGAGTCAAGGGGATTACGCTCTCCGGAGACGACCACGTTGTGGGAATGGTCGTCGCCGAAGCGGACGCCACGCTGCTCACGGTCTGCGAGAACGGGTATGGCAAACGGACACCCTTTGGTCCCGGCGAACTGGAAGGGGACGAGTCGGACGTCGAATCCGATACCGAGACCCTGGAAGAGGCCGCCCCCGAACTGCCTGAGGGGGAATCGCCCCCCGGGGCCGCGGTCGAACCCGGGGAAATCATCCCGCGCGGCAACATGCGCTACCGCCGGCAGAAGCGCGGCGGCAAGGGCCTGCGCGATATCAAGACCACGGAGCGCAACGGCACGGTGATCGGCATCCTCTCGCTGCATGACGACGACCACGTGCTGATGGTCTCCAGTGGCGGAAAGATCCAGCGGATCCGCGCCGCGGACGTGAGCCAGATCGGACGCAATACGCAGGGAGTGCGGATCATGACGCTCGATGATGAGAAACTGGCGTCGATCGCCCGCATTCCGGCCGCTGTCGTCGAATAGTCCGACCGCTGTCTTACGCGGCGATGCCGCCAGCACCCGCCGTCGCTGCCGGCAGGCACAAAGGCCGCGGACGGACCGGCGACGACAGACCACGCGCCACCGATTACACTGCCGGTCGACAGGAGTTCCCAATATCGAGGATCAGGACCATGCCGGTGAACCTTCGAAGTCTGCTCAGGGACGTGTCGCGAGTGCTCGCCGTCCTGTTCGCCGGGGCGTCGCTGTCCCCCGCCGACGAGGGGATGTGGCTGTTCAACGACGTGCCCGTCTCGCAACTGGAGTCCCGCTACGGTTTCCGGCCGACTGACGAATGGGCGCGGCACGTGATGCTGTCGTCGGTGCGGTTCAATTCCGGCGGCTCCGCCTCGTTCGTTTCCAGCACGGGCCTGGTTTTGACCAACCACCACGTCGCGGCTGATACGCTGCAGAAGATCTCCACGCCCGAAAAGAACTACGTCGAAAACGGGTTTCTCGCCAGCAGCGCGACCGAAGAAATTGCGGCGCCGGACCTGGAACTGAACCAGCTGGTCTCGATTGAAGACGTCACTGAGCCGGTGAATGCCGCCGTGACCGAAGAGATGTCCGCGGCCGACGCCTTCAAAGCGCGACGCGCCGTCATGGCGGAAATCGAGCAGAAGTCGCTCGAAGCAACCGGTTTCCGCAGCGATGTGGTCACGCTGTATGGCGGGGCGAAGTATCACCTGTATCGCTACAGGAAATACACAGACGTGCGGCTCGTGTGGGCTCCCGAAACAAAGGCCGCCTTCTTCGGCGGCGATGCCGACAACTTTGAGTATCCGCGCTACTGCCTCGACGTGGCGCTGTTCCGCGTGTACGAGAATGGTCAGCCGGCAAGGATCGAGCACTTCCTGAAGTACTCCGACTCTGGCGCGCAGGACGGCGAACTGGTGTTCGTTTCCGGCAATCCCGGCCGCACGCAGCGGATCTTCACGGTCGCCGCCCTCAAGTTCCTGCGGGACCAGCGTCTGCCCCAGGTCATGGACCTGCTCCGCCGCCTGGAAGTGCTGATGCAACAGTACGGCTACGAAGGAGAGGAGCAGAAGCGCCGCGCGCGGGACGAATTGTTCAGCATCCAGAACTCGCGCAAGGCCTACACCGGCATGCTGCAGGGTCTGCAGAACCCGGCGTTCCTCGCGGCGAAACAGCGGCAGGAAGACGAACTTCTGGCCCGCGTGAACGCCGATCCCAGGCTCCAGCAATACGCCGCGGCCTGGAAGACGATCGAGAACGTGCAGGAGCGCCAGGGGGAATTGCTCCGCCAGCGGCCGCGCCTTGCGCGCAGCTCGGACTGCATGCGCATTGCCCAGCACCTCGTGCTGATGGCGGCCGAGGACACCAGGCCGAGCGCCGAACGGCTGCGCGAATACCGCGAGTCGGCGCGGGAGTCGCTGGAGCAGGAACTGTTCTCGCCCGCGCCGATCTACGACGACTTTGAACGGGTCAAGCTGGCGGACGCCATCGCCTTGTACGCGGAATACCTGGGGGGTGACGATCCCCGCGTGACGGCGATCCTGCAGGGGAAGAGTCCGCGCGAACGGGCGACGGAGCTCGTCCAGGGGACGCGGCTCAAGGACGTGGCGGTGCGCCGTGAACTGGCCGCAGGCGGACTGGAAGCGATCCAGGCGACCGATGATCCGATGATTGTGCTGGCCCGGGCGATGGAGGCCGAGTTCCGCCGGTTGAATGAGATTGACGAGGAACTGGCGGAGCGGGAGCGGCAGGCGTATGCCGACATCACGGCCGCAACCGTCGCGGTCGAGGGGACGTCGACGTACCCGGATGCCACATTTACGTTGCGGCTGTCGTTCGGCCCCGTCAAGGGCTACATCGAGGACGGAATGCCGATTCCTCCCTGGACGACGATCGCCGGCGCGTTCGAGCACGAAGCAGCCCACGGCGCGACGGGGGACTGGGTCTTGCCGAAGTCATTCCACGCCCACAAAGGAGATGTCGACCTTTCCGCGCCGCTGAACTTTGTCTGTACGGCCGACATCATCGGCGGCAATTCCGGCAGCCCGGTGATCAACCGCAACGCCGAACTGGTGGGGGTGATCTTCGACGGCAATATTCAGTCGCTGACCGGGGACTTTTTCTACTCGGATGAGGTGGCCCGCGCCGTGGCCGTCCACTCGACAGGGATCCGTGCGGCGCTGCGCGGAATTTACGGGGCGGAGAAGCTGGCCGCGGAACTTGGACATTGAGCGCACCAGCAGCTCAACCCCGGCGGATCTCCGAACCCTTGAAGTGGATCTGGATGCGGTAGACGGCCTTGATCCGGCGCTCGATCGCGCCGGTGATCAGGTCGACGCGTTCGGGGATTTCCTGGATCTGCTTGTCGACGACGGCGTGGAAACCCCGCTCGGAGAAAATGTCGATCAGCATTGCCAGCGCCAGCGGGTCATCGAGCAGCGGATCTTCCGAGTTCACGATCGCCCGGCCGGACAACGAATGCCGGTTGATGATCGGCATGAACTTGTTCCGGATCAGGTCCACCGTGCGCTGGAACAGCGCCGTATGCTCGAGTTCGTAACTGTCCAGCCGGCGGACAAGTTCCTGCCGGGCGTGCCGCGTGATTTCCTCCGCCAGCGGGAGCGGTCTCAATCGATCGACCGTTCGGGACTCCAGCTCCAGTGAACTCTGATACTGCAGCTCCTTGAGGATGTTCGCCTCGACCTCGTCGATCGGGCCTTCGGCGTTGATGAAGTGGTAGTGGTAGATCTCCTTGAGCGAGGTCAGCGCATCCCAGGTCTGTTCCTTGAAGACACGGTACCGGCGGCGGGCGGTTTCGTCGTTCAGGTCGGTCGCCCGCAGCTCCAGGACCTGGCCGATGCCGGTCTCCTCCACGGCCTTGTTGTGGGCGGCGATCTCCTGGCCGCGCTTCGCCTGACGGGCGAGGCTCGTGCGCTCGCTGATGAACAGTACCATGGCGCGGATGGTGGGCCGGCGGAAGTGGATCGCCAGCGGCGTATTCTGGAATTCCTTGTGCAGTTGTTCGATCTTGTCGACCAGCAGCTTGAGGCACTCGACCTGCACGCGGGTCCGCGGGAACCCGTCGAGCATGGCGCCGTCGCGGAATTCCGGTTCCAGGAGTTTGCGGAGCAGGATGGCGATCACCTCCTTGTCGCCGACCATGCCCCCTTCGTCCTTGATCTTCTGGGCTTCCGGGCTGGTGAGGAGTTCGCTGACCACGATGGGGGGGCAGGTCAGGCCGCGCGCTTTCATGATGAATTGCGTCTGGGTCCCCTTACCCGCGCCGGGAGCCCCTCCCAGCAGGATCAGTTCCTTGGGGAATCGCAGATTCTCGTGACCGATCTCTTCTTCCAGGCCTTCCCAGACGGTCCGGAAAATGACCTGGGCGTCCTTGATCTCCAGGTCGAGCGACGGGCGGGGCTTGTCGGAGGTCGGGGGCATCGTGCGGGAGATCGTAACAGGAGGACGGGCGAAAGTGGATCGGCAACGGTATTGTCACGGGTTCATTGAGCCTGCTTTGCTCCCGGGGAAGCTTCCTGTCAATTATCTTTCTGTCAACCATTCCCTGTCCTCGTGGAAATACCAACGATGAAATCGACCGCATCGATGTGGCCCCAAAGTGCGACGATTGGACGCCTCGGCAGTTTGCTGTTGTTGACAGCTCCCACCGTCGCGTTCTCTCAGACGCCCGAAGCAACCACCGGCGCGCGGCAAAAGCAGCTCATCCAGTGGGGCTGGGACGAACCCGACCCCGCCTTCATGCGCGCGCACGTCGACGACATGGAGCGGCTCCCCTTCGACGGCGTCGTGTTTCACGTCAATTCGTCCCAGGGGGGCAACTTCGTGTGGGAGATGTGGGGCACGCGGCGCTTTGAACGAGCGGAGTTCGACGCCTCGGTCGCCGATCTCAAGGCGACAGACTTCCGCCGCCTGACGGACCGCTTGCTGCGGGTCAATGTGACTCCCGGCGACGTCGACTGGTTCGACGACGAGGCCTGGGCCGTCGTGCGGCACAACGCCGGAGTCGCCGCGCAGGTTGCACACGACGGCGGCTGCCGCGGATTCATGTTCGACGTCGAGCAGTATCAGCACGAACTGTTCAATTTCGAGAAGTTGCCCGGGAAGTCGTGGGAGGAGTGCCGGGCGAAAGTCCGCCAGCGTGGCCAGGAGTGGATGCGGGAAGTGAATGATGCGTATCCCGACATCACGATTCTCCTGACGTTTGGTTACAAGCTCGCCCAGCCGCTGGAAGGAAAGCTGCGCTCCGCTGCCCGTTACGGCCTGTTGGCCGACTTCCTGGACGGCATGCTCGCGGCGTGTACGGCCGAAACCGTGCTGGTCGACGGGTGGGAGCAGTCGTATTCGTACAGACATCCCGCACAATTCCGCGAAGCGCGGGAGACGATCCTCACCGCGGCGCTGGATTGGACCACCGCACCGGAGAAGTACAAGACCAGCCTGCAGGCCGGCTTCGGCCTGTGGCTCGATTACGACTGGCGGCACAAGGGCTGGGACACGGAAGACCCGGGCCGGAACTACTTTTCGCCGGCGCAGTTCGCGGAGTCGGTGCAGGCGGCACTGGACGCCAGCGACCGGTACGTCTGGATCTATTCGGAACAGCCGCGCTGGTGGACGGGGGAAAAACTGCCGGCGGCCTACGTCGAGGCGTTGAGGTCGGCCCGCGCCTCCGAGTAGAGTGCGACTCGGCCATTCCGCCCGAATCTCACCGACGTCAACAGGACCTCACCGATGCGCCCCGACGGCCGATCTGCCACCGACCTGCGACCGATCACCGTCGAGCGTGGCTTCACCCGCTCCAGCCCCGGGAGTGTCCTGATCCACGCGGGACGGACGGCAGTGCTCTGTACCGCCAGCATTGAGGATTCGGTCCCCCCCTGGAAACTCAAACAGCAGCCCCCCTCCGGCTGGGTGACTGCTGAATACAACATGCTGCCGGGGAGCACTTCGCCCCGGAAACGGCGCGACCGCAGCCATGTTGACGGTCGGACGACCGAAATCCAGCGACTGATCGGGCGGAGCCTGCGCGCCGTCGTCGATTTTGAAGCGCTCGGCCCGCGCACCATGACGGTCGATTGCGACGTCCTCGAAGCGGACGGCGGCACCCGCACGCTGAGCATCACGGGCGGCTACATCGCACTCGTCGATGCCGTCGCCACGATTTCGGACCCTGCTTGTGATCCGCGTTGTGTCCTGACCGGCAGCGTGGCCGCCGTCAGCGCGGGAATCGTTGACGGCGAGGTCCTGCTGGATCTCGATTACCTCGAAGACAGCCGGGCGGAAGTGGACCTGAATGTGGTGCTGACTGGAGCCGGACAATTCGTGGAGGTGCAGGGGACCGCGGAACGCGGCACGTTTGACGACGCTCAACTGTCTCGCATGCTTGGTGTTGCGCGAATCGGTCTGGACCGCCTGCGGACACTGCAGCGCGAGACGCTCGGCGAAAAATGGCCTCTGGACACGTAACCGCTGCATCTGCTAAAAGGCCGGCCCCTCCTCGTCTCAAACTCAACCCTGCGGCAAGATTTGCATCGCGCAGTCGGCGGTCCCGCCGGAGTCGATACGTCAGGAAGACGTCGCGCCCGCACGCCCCCGCTCGACTGACCATCCCCACCCGATCGTCATCGGTTTTGCCACAACGGAGTGTGTCATGCCCTCGCCTGCCCGTAAGGTC
>CAZWGW010000263.1:7159-8669 GCA_964633565.1 uncultured Planctomycetaceae bacterium | reverse complement strand
TCTCGACACACTGCACGCCCACTGAGCGGATATTGAGAGTCCCACAGGACGCGCAGCGTCGGGGAATCCGATCATTTCATCCAGAAATCCGCCGGCCATGCCGCTTGCGTTCGCACCGGAGCCGCGGGCATACTGAATGCACCGGACAATCGGTTGCAGCTTCGATTGCGCCTTCCCGAGACAGAAATCCGCTCGATGTTGGTTCCCGGCCAACCTGAACGAGTAAACGCCGCATGCGCGGTTGCGCGGCAACTTTCGTCCGCGCGTGCGGGGTCGTCCGCAGCGCTGGGAGAACTCCTCGAGGGGTGCCGGCAATACCTCCTGCTGGTGGCAAATCAGACACTGGACCCGTCGCTCCAGGCCAAACTCGGAGCGTCGGACCTCGTGCAGGAGACGTTCCTCGACGCCCAGCGCGATTTCCATCGCTTCGTGGGGGACACCCAGCAGGACCTGCTCGCCTGGCTGCGACAGATTCTGCTGCACAACCTGCATGACGCCCTGCGCAGCTACCAGCAGTCGACAAAACGCATGGTGCAGCGCGAGGTCTCCCTGTCGTCGGAGGACGACCTGCTGCGGCTGCTGCGGACCCTCCCGGCGGCCGATGGCACGCCCAGCACGCACCTCCTGCAGCGCGAGCGCGCCGATCTCCTGCGGGCAGCGCTCGACGAGTTGAGCGACGATCACCGCCGGGTCGTCGTGTTGAGGAACCTGGAACTCAAATCGTTCGCCGAAATCGCCGCCGACATGGAACGGACGGCGGACGCCGTGCGCAAGCTGTGGTACCGCGCCATTGAAGTCCTGGCCGATCAATTGGAGGCATCGGATGTCGTGCGATGAGGCCGGACGAGGACGGCAGAACCCCGCAGCGCTGCTGGCGGAGTATCATGCCGCGATCGTGGTCGACCGTGGACCGATTGAGGAAACGCCGGCTGCGGCAGCACCGTCGTCGGAAAAATGGGAGCGGATGCAGGCCTGCCTGCAAGCCCTCGAACAACTGCGAGTCGCGTCCGCTGCGACAGACGTTTCGGATTGTGCCGCATACGAAGACGCACCGACTTTCCGGGTGCCGCAGCGATTCGGCCGGTTCGAGATCCAGGGCGAGTTGGGGCGCGGTGGGCACGGCATCGTGTATCGGGCGTACGATCCGGTGCTACAACGGGACGTGGCCCTCAAGGTCCCGCGCATGGAGACGCTGGCATCCCCCGCGCTGCGCGAGCGGTTTTTGAGGGAGGCCCGGGCCGTCGCCAACCTGAGCCATCCGCACCTCGTTCCGGTGTATGAAGTCGGCGAAGTCGGTCCGGCGTGCTACATCGCGTCACAGTTCTGTTCCGGGCCGACATTGTCTGGCTGGATGAAACAACATCCGGCGCCGCCGGCCCCGAAGGACGCCGCCCGACTTATCGCCGTGCTGGCCGAAACAGTCGGGTATGTCCATGGTCAGGGAATCCTGCACCGGGACCTGAAGCCGGACAACGTGTTGCTCATCTGTGCGCCGGCCTGCACGGCTGCC
>CAZWGW010000263.1:0-7149 GCA_964633565.1 uncultured Planctomycetaceae bacterium | reverse complement strand
ACGGAAACGGGAGCGGAGCGTCGGCAGCCTTGGACCGTTCCGAGCACGCGTCAGCGGCGCGGCTCGAACGGCCAGCCGACTGGTGTGACACGGTAACTCCGAAACTGACCGACTTCGGTCTGGCCAAACTCCTGGACGGCGCAGCCACAGCAACGCGGACGGGTGAGGTGTTCGGAACGCCGGCTTACATGTCTCCCGAGCAGGCGGAGGGCCGGTCAGACGAGGTCGGCCCGGCCAGCGATGTCTATGCACTGGGCGTCATGCTGTACGAGTTGCTCACGGGCCGGCGGCCGTTTGCAGGGAATTCGGACGTCGACACACTGCGGCTGATCTGCAACGGGGAATTCACGCTGCCGCGCCAAGTGCGCCGTGAGATTCCGCGTGACCTGGAAGCCGTCTGTCTCAAATGCCTGGAACACGATCCGCGCCACAGGTACCAGCGGGCGGACGATCTGGCTGCCGACCTGCGCCGGTTTGTCGCGGAACAGCCGGTGAGCGTAGCCGGCATCGGGTCGGTCGGCCGTCTCATGCGCTGGTCGCGGCGGCGGCCCCTGGTCGCGGGATTGTCGGGGACGGCTGTGGCGTCCTTGATCTTCGGCGCCTGCGGAATCTGGTGGCAGGGGCGCGTCGCGGAAGCCCATCGACGGGAGGCGGAGGCGAACTTCCAACAGGCGCATCAGGCGGTCCGGGAGTTTCACGAACTCATCTACGGCGATGACACGTACGACGACCCGGTGTTCCAGCCGCTCCGCGCGGAGATGCTGCACAAGACGCTTCAGTACTACCAGACGTTCCTGGATCGTCACGCGGACGATCCACAACTCACGGCACATGTCGCGGAGGCATGGTATCAGACCGGATTCATCGCGCAGACGCTCGACGACCGGAATGAGGCCGCCCGGCGCTATCTCCAGGCGCTCCCCTTGTGGCAATCGCTCGCCGAATCCAAACCCGACGTGCGGGAGCACCATTATTATCTGGCGAAGACCTGTGACAAGCTCGGACTGCTGCTGCACGGCGCGGGACAACTGGATGAGGCGGAGCGCCTCCTGACCAGGGCTGCTGCTATTCAGGAGGACCTGTGCCGCAGGCAGCCGGAGGACCACGGCTTGCGATGTCAACTGGCGGACAGCCTGTACCATCTGGGCGCGCTGCTGACGGCGCGTCGGCGCGAAACGCCGGCGCTGGACGCGTTGCGCCGTTGTCAGGCGGTCCGGGAGGGGCTGATCCAGGCGGGGCATGACTTGCCGCATCAGCGCCGCGAACTGGCACGAACACAGATCAAGATCGGTTATGTCCTGTTCGATCTGGGGCAACTCGAAGCGGCCGCGGAGATGTTCCATTGCGCCTGCGATTCGACCCTGGGGGCGTCGCAGAGAGACCTTGCCGACCCCGAGGACCAATTCGCGCGTGCGAGCGCCCTCGAGGCGCTGGGCTGCGTCAACCTGCGGCGCGACGACGACGCCAGTGCCACGCGCCTGCTGGGCGACGCGGGGACTGACTATGCGGCACTGGTCGCGAAGTTTCCGACCGTGCGACTGTATCGCGAAGGACTGGCGGCCAACCGCAGGCGGCTGGCGGAGACGCTGATCAGCCAGGCACGCATGGCGGACGCACACTCGCTCCTGGAAGAAGCGTGCACCATTCTTGAAGACTTGGAAAGCGGCGCCCCGGACCCGATCAAGGCGGCCAGTATGCTGGGCAATGCCTATTACCAGCTCGGCAGCCTGGATCGGGATTTGGGCGCTGCTGAGGCGGCCCTGGATTCGTACGCGCAGGCGGAACGGGCTTACCGCCGGGTGATTGAACAGGCCCCTGCACGCATTTCGGCCGTGCAGTCCCTTTCCGCCGCGCGCTATCAGACAGCGGCAATTTTGAATGGTCTCGGCCGTGTGGAGGCAGCTCGCGAGGCCTGTGAGGAAGCAATCCGCCTCGGCCGGCGGTTGACTGAAGACCTCGAGCCGGGCAATGAGCAACATCAGCGGACGTTGAACCGTTACCGCGCCAAGCTGGCGGCGATCAAACAGGAGTTGGCGGCGGTGGAAAGCAAGGCACCTTGATCACCAGCAGTTCGTTGAGTTGTACCTGCGGTGGCGTAATGTGAAGGACTGACGCGGTCCGTAGTCCATGGTGATCGGATTGCGAGCTAATTGGTGAAGTCGACTGTCGGCGCCTCCTCCGCTCCCTCCGCCGCCTTGAAGTACGCCTCGCTCGGCGCGAACCCGCGGAAGCCGGCCACCAGGCTCCCCGGGAACTGCCGCACGGCCGTGTTGTAGGCCTGCACCGCCTCGTTGTACCGCTGCCGTTCGACGGCGATGCGGTTCTCTGTCCCTTCCAGTTGCACCTGCAGGTCGCGGAACTGCTGGTCCGCCTTGAGGTCGGGGTAGCGCTCAGCCACGATCAGCATTCGCGAGACTACGCCCTCCAGTTCTCCGGCCGCCTGGGCGTTGTCGGCGATCGTTCTGGCCGCTCCCCACTGACTGCGCAGTTCCGTGACGCGCTCCAGGATCTCCTTTTCGTGCGCGGCGTAGCCCTTGACCGTGTTCACGAGGTTGGGAATGAGGTCGAACCGGCGCTGCAGAACAGTTTCAACCTGCGACCACTGCGTTTTCATCCCCTCATCAAGCCCGACCAGGCGGTTATTGATGGAGACGAACCAACCTCCGATCACGACGGCAGCCAGCACCAGCGCGCCGATGATGAGCAAGCCTTTGCCGGCGCGAACCGGCGCAGGACTGGTAGTGGACATGGAAAAACTCCTCAGGACGGGGTGCGTATCAGCCGGTCGACGGCGTCGGTCACGGTCTCGACGGCCTTCCAGTATTGGCCGAACAGGGCCGGCATGTCGATGCCGCGCACGCCGCGGCGGCCTTCCTTCAGTTCTTCAACGGTCAAAAACGGCTGCGGATCAAACGAAATATGCTGTGTGAGTGCGCGCAGGGCGTCCAGCTTTCCCGCAGGGGCCCGCAGTTCGTACAACCGCAGGGCGGTCCGGAACAGCGACAGAAAGGACGAAAGCGAGTCGGTCAACAGTTCGGCGATCAGCCGCCGGTCGCCGGCCGCCAGCACATAGCGGTCGCGGAGCGCCAGCGACTTCCCTTTCAATTCGCGCTCCAGGTGAATGCGGACATGCGTCGCGTCGATCGTCAGACCGGCGATCGGGTCCTCCCCGTAGAGCACGCGCCGTGCCTGTTGCATTTCCAGAAACTCGATCGCAAAGGCATCAGCGGAGTTCGCGAGCTGTTCCGGCGTGAACAACAGCGGCAGCGGGTTGCCGGCCTTGCGCCATTCGCGGATCGTAGGAGCCAGCGCATCCAGTTCGGCCACGCTCATTCGGTCCACGACGACGAGCACGTCGTAACTCGACGTCCCTTGGATGAAGTCTCCCGCCGCCGCCGAGCCGAACAGCACGATCGCGCGGACCTGCTCCGGCAACGCGCGACAGGCGTGAGTGACGAACCATTCCGGTCCCATGTTTGGCATTCGCTCCTGTTACCATCCCCCGCTTGCGCCGCCGCCGCCGGAACTGCCGCCGCCAAATCCTCCCCAACTGCCGCCCCCGCCGCCAGAGAACCCGCCCCCCCACGACGAGCCCCCCCAGTCCCACGACGAGCCGGTGCTGGTCGAGGGGGGTGTGTCCCAGGTCCAGAGCTCTTCCGACCACGCCCGTTTTCCACCTCGCCGGCGCGACGTGGGGAGGAGCTTCGCGAACAGACCGAACACGATCCCGCCCGCAATGCACAGCGCGACGAGTCCAAGCAGATACGATGGCATCCCGAAACTGACGACAAGAAATACGGCGAATGCCGGGAAGATCAGCAGGAACGCGGCAGAAAAAAACTGTCGGGACTTCAGCATCACACCGATGCAGATCGACGGAAACGATACCCACGGGATCAGAAACAGCGAAAAGCAGATCACGCCGCCGACCGGCATCTCGGCCGGGTGGCCGGCGTCCGGAGCCGCCGGCTCACCGCGCTCGACAATCTCCGCAATGCGGTCGACGGCCGCCGAGAGCCCCGCCGCGTACTGCTTCTGCCGGAAGGCCGGCACGATCTGCTGCTGAATGATGCGCCCGGCGAGCACGTCCGGCAGGACCGGCTCCAGGCCGTAGCCGACTTCGATCCGCACTTTGCGGTCGTCGATCGCCACGAGCAGCATCACGCCGTTGTCTTTGTCGGCCTGTCCCACCTTCCAGCGCGCGAATAGCTTGACGGTGAAGTCATCGATCTGTCCCCCCTGCAGCGAGCGCAGCGTGACGACCGTGAGTTGCGATCCCGTCGTGGCGCGCAGTTGGCGGCAGCGCTGTTCCAAAGCCTCGCGTTCCTGCGCCGAAAGGATGCCGGCAAAGTCGTTGACGTCGGCCGTCGGCTGCAGGGAGTTGAGCAGGTTGTCGGATGGTGTCGCGTGAATAAGGCCGCTGCCCGCCACCACGCTGACTACCGCAGTAATCACGGCAATCCACCGGAGTGCGGTTGTTCGTCGGTCGATTTGCGTGGCACCGTCGTGCGGCATGGCGTTGTGATACTGGATCAGGGCCTCGATCGCGAACGTGGACGCGGCCGCTACGGTTCACAGGAAATCTCGCGTACCTGTGCGGTGCGGCGATTGTGCTGTGATTGGCGGGACGGGGGTGGATGCGGCTGGCGGCATCTTGTATGATGAACGCACGAGCAGTGTGACTCTCAGGAGGGACGCCCCATGGCGACAGTCGTCGACCAACAAGTGGAGTTGGAAGAGTTTCACCAGTTCATCGGCCGTCATCTGAAGAACGGCGGGACGGGCCTGACGGTCGACCGCAGCGTGGCCGAGTTTCGCGCCTACCAGGAGGAACTGGAACGGTGCCGCGAAGCAGTCCGTCCGGCGCTGGAGGCGAGCCTCCGCGGGGAATCCGAGCCGCTGGACATGGAAGACATCAAGCGGCGTGGGCGCGAACGATTTGAGGAGCACAGGCGGGCCAACTGATGCCTCAGCTCATCAAGCAGCCACGGGCGGTTGACGACCTCGATGAGATTTTCGACTACATCGCCGTCCAGAATTTCAATCCGGCGGCGGCTGACAAGTTCATGGACGAATTGCTCGAGAGAATGGAGGCATTTGCGCGCCAGCCGCTGATGGGCGAGCTGCGCGAAGACCTCGGGCCGGACGTCCGCATGTTCGCATTCCGCAAGAACTACATCGTTCTCTACCGCCCGCTCGACAACGGGATCGACGTCCTCCGCGTGTTCCATGCCGCCCGGGATTATCACCGGCTCTTTCACGGCGCGCCATAGCCCCGGTTCCCGTCACTTGCCTCCGGCCGTAAGATGCCCACAGGAGGCACCGCATGGCGACCGCCACGCAACCCGTACCGCACAAATACGCTCCACACGCCCATGAAGCCCGGTTCCGCGTCGAAGGGATGCATTGCGCCGGCTGCGTGAGCCGCGTCGAAGGGGCCCTTTGCAAACTGCCGGGAGTCGATGAGGCGACGGTCAATCTCGCCACGAGCGAGGCGCGAATTCGCGGCGCGGGGGCATTGCCCGGCGCTGAACAGGTCCAGGCCGCGCTGGATGCGATCGGCTATGCCTATCGCGACATTCCGCAGACGGCTGAAGACGAGCACGTGCAGCACGCGGAACATCACGCGGCGGTGCGGCACCAGTGGCTGCGGTTTGTCGTCGCAGCGCCGCTGTCGCTGATCGTGATGGTGCTGCACATGGCCGGCTTTCACCACGGCGCATGGTTGTGGCTGCAACTGGTGCTGTCGGTTCCGGTCGTGTTCTTCTCCGGCTGGCCGTTCTTCACCAGCGCGCTCAAGGCCGCCCGGCACGGCGCGGCCGATATGAACACACTCATCGCAGTCGGCACCGGCACGGCGTTTTTGACCAGCCTCGTCGCCACGCTGGCCCCCGGTATCTGGCCGCACGCGCCGCCGATTCACTACGAGGCGGCCACGGTCATCATCGCCTTCATCGTGCTGGGCCGGCTGCTGGAAGACCGGGCAAAGGGAAAGGCATCGGCCGCGATTGACGCGCTGCTGAATCTGCAGCCGAACACCGCGCGCGTACTGCGTGACGGTGGTGAAGTTGAGATTCCTGTGGCCGACGTTGCGCAGGGTGACCGGATCGTCGTTCGACCAGGCGAACGGATCCCCGTCGACGGCTCCGTGGTCGAGGGGCGCTCGGCCGTCGACGAGTCGATGCTCACCGGCGAGTCGATGCCGGTCAGCAAGCAGCCGGGGGACGAAGTGATCGGAGGGACGATCAACCAGTCCGGCAGCCTGCAGTTCACCGCGACGCGCGTGGGGGACGACATGACGCTGCAGAAGATCGTCGGCCTGGTCCGCGACGCACAGGGGACGAAGGCCCCGATCGCGCGGCTGGCTGACAGGATCGCCGGCTATTTCGTGCCCGCCGTCATCGGGATTGCAATCGTCACGTTTCTGGTCTGGTTGTGGCTCGGTCCCGTCGAAATGGCGATTCTGGCGGCCGTGAGCGTTTTGATCATCGCCTGCCCGTGCGCACTCGGGCTGGCGACGCCGACCGCCGTGATGGTGGCGATGGGGAAAGGGGCCGAACTCGGGCTGCTCATCAGGGACGGCACCGCCCTGGAGACGGCCGCGCACCTGGATGCCGTCGTCCTGGACAAGACCGGCACGCTCACGCAGGGACGGCCGGAGGTGACGGACGTTGTGCCGGCCGGAGGCCTGGACAAGAATCAACTCCTCGCGTTCGCCGCCGCTGTCGAGCAGCATTCGGAGCACCCGATTGCCGACGCGATGGTGCGTGCCGGGCGAGCGGCGGGCGTAAGCCCGCCACCTTCGAGCGATTTCGACACAGTTGCGGGCCAGGGCGCTTCGGCGATCGTCGATAGCCGTCGAGTGTTAATCGGAAACGCCGGCTATCTGCAGTCCCACAGCGTCGATCCCGCGGCGCTGAGCGCAACGGTGGACGGACTCTCGTCGGCCGGCAAAACGGCCGTCTACGTCGCGCAACTCCCCCCCTCTCCCCCTGCAGGGAGAGAGGGGCCGGGAGTGAGGGGGCAAGCCACGCGAGGCACTCTTCTCGGCGTCATCGCCGTCGCCGACACAGTCAAGCCCACGGCCCGGGAAGCCGTGGCCCGACTGCGCAACTCCGGCCTCGCCGTCGTGATGCTGACCGGCGACCG
>CAZWGW010000262.1:7641-8710 GCA_964633565.1 uncultured Planctomycetaceae bacterium | reverse complement strand
AGGATGCCGTCGACAAGGAGGATTTTGACGTCGCCCGGGACAAGATCCTGATGGGGGCCAAGCGCGAGGAAGTGCTCAATCCGCACGAGCGCGAAATGACCGCCTACCATGAGGCCGGTCACGCGCTGCTGGCCTGGCTGCTCCCGGACGTCGATCCGGTGCACAAGGTGACGATCATTCCCCGCGGCCGCGCCCTGGGGGTCACCCAGATGCTGCCGGAGGAAGAGCGGTATCACATCGGCGAGAAGCGGCTGCACGCGGAGTTGACCGTGCTGCTGGCCGGCCGCGCCGCGGAGAAGCTCGTCTTCGACGAATACTCCGCCGGCGCGGAAGACGACCTCAAGCGCGCGACTCAGATGTCGCGGCGGATGATCGGTTACTGGGGGATGAGCGAAGTCATTGGCCCCGTGGCGTTCCGCAACGGCGAGGAGCACCCGTTCCTCGGGAAGGAGATTCACGAGCAGCGGCAGTACAGCGAGGAGACCGCGCACGCCATCGACCAGGAGATCCAGCGATTCCTGACCGGCGCCCACGAGCGGGCGACCGGCCTGCTCCGCACGCACCGCGGCATGCTCGACACGATCTCCAAAGGTCTGCTCGAGAACGAAATGCTGGGCCGCGAGGAACTGACCGAACTGATCGGCCCGCCGGTGGAGCGGAGCTATGGCAACCACAAGGGGGCGGTGGTGGAGGCGGTGTGACTTCGTCGGAAGCGCCTGCCCCGGTCAGTCTCCGGTGATGCCGGTGAATTTCGAAACGGGATTGCGGTTCTTCGCGCTGCGGGGAGACGAATCTCTGCAATTTGCCATGACCACACACTCCATCGATTCGGTGCTCGACAAGGCCCTCGCCGGCGACCGCCTCACCCCCACCGACGGCCTCGCCCTGCTGCGCTCGCACGACCTGACCGCCCTCGGCCAGGCGGCCCATGCGGTCACCGGATGGCTGCATCCGGAGCCGTTCCGCACGTACAACATCGACCGCAACATCAACTATTCGAACGTTTGTGCGGCCGTGTGCGACTTCTGCGCGTTCTATCGGCCGGTGGGGCACAGCGAGGCGTACGTCC
>CAZWGW010000262.1:0-7631 GCA_964633565.1 uncultured Planctomycetaceae bacterium | reverse complement strand
CGGTCGACCTCGGCGGCGACCAGATCCTGATGCAGGGGGGCCTGCACCCGCAGTTGCCGCTGGAGTGGTACGAGGACCTGCTGCGCGGCATCAAGGCGAAGTTCCCACAGGTTAATATCCACGGGTTCAGCCCGCCGGAGATCTATCACTTCCACAAGCTGACGAAGCTGGCGTTGCGGACGGTCCTGCAGCGGCTGAAAGACGCCGGACTTGGGTCGCTGCCGGGCGGCGGCGGCGAGATCCTCGTCGACCGCGTGCGGAAGGCGATCACGCGCGGAAAGGTGCTCACCGACGGCTGGCTGGAGGTGAACCGCGTGTGGCACGAACTCGGCGGCAAGAGTTCCTGCACGATGATGTTCGGCCACGTTGAAACTCTGGAAGACCGCATCGAGCACCTCGACCGCCTGCGGCAGCAGCAGGACGAGACCGGCGGCTTCACGG
This sequence comes from uncultured Planctomycetaceae bacterium, assembly GCA_964633565.1. Classification (GTDB taxonomy): domain Bacteria; phylum Planctomycetota; class Planctomycetia; order Planctomycetales; family Planctomycetaceae; genus CAZWGW01. Next base: position 7,190 of record CAZWGW010000262.1, on the reverse strand, counting down.
CGTTCATCTGCTGGACGCACCAGCCGCCGGAGACGCCGCCGTGGTTCGGTCGCGACGCTGTGGCAGGCACACTCCGCGTGCCGTCGAACGAAGAATCGGTGGTCGAATCACAATCCGACGGCACACGGAGTGTGCCTGCCACGACGGGTGGCCGTCCCGGCGGCGTCGACATGTCAAAACTCCCCGCAGCCGGAGCGTTCGAGTATCTCAAGACGCAGGCCGTGGCGCGGCTGTACCTCGACAACATCCCGAACATCCAGTCGTCGTGGGTGACGCAGGGGGAGAAGATCGGCCAACTCGCCCTGTTCTTCGGCGCGAACGACATGGGCTCGCTGATGATCGAGGAAAATGTCGTGGCCGAGGCGGGGACGGTGCACCACCTGTCGCTGGACCAGATCCGCCGCAGCATCACGGATGCGGGGTACATTCCGCGGCAGCGGAATGTGTTCTACGAGTACCTGGACGAGTACCCGCTGCGCGACAACGGCGCCGGAAACCCGGTTTCTGGCAGTAGCCGCTGTTCGGAATCCGTGCTGCCAGTGCTGAATTGAGTTGTTCTGATTGCGGACGATGCGCGCTCCCGCCGTCCACGCGTTACACTGTCGCCCGGTGTGGTAATACTCGTGGCCGGGAGCGGTGGCATGGGGCGGTATCAGGGGCTGATCGGGGTCGTGGTGCTGCTGGCGATCGCGTGGCTGATGTCCAACAACCGCCGGAAGATCAGCCTGCGCGTCGTGATCTGGGGGCTGGCGCTGCAGTTCGGGTTTGCGTTCCTCACGCTGCGCACGGAGGCCGGCCTGCAGTTCTTTCAAGTCTGCGACGTCGGCGTCAACAAGCTGCTGGACTTCTCCGAGGCGGGAAGCGAGTTTGTGTTCCGGTCTTACGTCACGGAGAAAGTCGAAGCGCCGCTCGTGAACTTCGCGTTTCACACGCTGCCGACCGTGATCTTCTTCTCGGCCCTGCTGTCCGTGCTGTACCACCTGGGGATCATGCAACTCGTGGTGAAGGGCATGGCCTGGGTGATGGTGCGGACGATGGGGACCAGCGGCGCCGAGACATTGAGCGTGACAGGGGACATCTTCGTGGGGCAAACCGAGGCACCGCTCCTGATCCGGCCATTCCTGCCCGGACTGACGAAGTCAGAACTGATGGCCGTGATGTGTGGCGGTTTCGCCACAATCGCGGGGGGCGTAATGGCCGTTTACGTCGGGATGCTCAAGGACACCATTCCCGGCATTGCGGGGCACCTGATGGCGGCCTCCGTCATGTGCGCCCCTTCCGCGATCGTGATGGCCAAGATCATCTGGCCGGAAACGGCCGAGCCGCAGACGCGCGGCACGCTGCATGTGCCGGTCGAGCGACACGCGCGCAACTCACTGGAGGCCATTGCGGAAGGGGCGACCGACGGGATGAAGCTCTCGCTCAACATTGCGGCGATGCTGATCGCATTCGTGGCCATGGTGGCGTTCATCAATGCGATCCTGGGATGGGGACCGAGGGTGTCGGTGCCGTACACGTCACTCACGTGGTCGGTGCCGGCGACGTCGTTGCAGGAGATCTTCGGCTGGGTCTTCCGGCCGCTGGCGTGGGTGCTGGGCGTCAACTGGACCGAGGCTGAAACCCTGGGCATGCTGCTCGGCGAAAAGCTCGTCCTCACCGAGCTGTTCGCGTACTCACACCTTGGAAAGATGCAGCCGGGCGTGGAGTTCTCGGAGCGGTCGGCCGTGATTGCCAGCTACGCCCTGTGCGGGTTTGCGAACTTTGCTTCGATCGGCATTCAGATGGGGGGGATTGGCGCGCTGGCCCCCGATCGGAAGCAGGACCTCGCGGAACTGGCGCTCAGGGCGATGATCGCCGGGACGCTGGCGACGTGTATGACGGCCGCGATCGCCGGCGTGCTCATCGACGTGTAGGCCCGGTTCCCGCCGGACGGAGCCGGTTCCGACCAGTGCGGACCGGACGGACGCCGACTGGGCCAGACGGCGCAATTCCCGTGATCCGCGAACCGGTGAGGTCCGTTGTGGCGGGAGTGAGCCGCATTTCGTGCCACAGAAACGTCCCAGTCCGGAGCACGCGCCATGTCCACTACCGTCAGCATCCCCGCCCCCAAAGACCAGAACCAGGGGGCGATGGAACTCTTTCTGGTGCTGCTGTTTACGATCATTTTCCCGCCGATCCTGCTGTGCGGGTTCTTTGTCGTGAATCCCCGCCAGGAAATCGTCGTCCTGCGGTTCGGCAAGTACGTGACGACGCTCAAGACGCAGGGCATTCGCTGGATCCATCCGGTCGGCCGCGCGCTGCACCGTATCTCCACGCGAGACACGACGCACGACATTGCCACGACCACTGTCGTGGAAAAGAACGGCAACCCGATCGAAATCAGCGCCGTCGTCGTCTTCCGCGTCGAAGACACGTACAAAGCAGCCCTGCACGTGGAGAACTATCGCGAGTTCATCGCCGATCAGGCCGGCGCGGTGGTGAAGCGCATCGCGTCCCAGTTCCCCTATGAAACTGCGGACGACGCGAAAGCCTGCCTCAAGAAGGAGAGCGACGTCGTCACCAATGCGTTCATTGCCGAACTGCAGGAAGCCGTGAACCCGGCCGGCATCCGTGTGCTGGGCGTGCGGCTCAACGACTTGACCTACGCGCCAGAGATCGCCCAGGCGATGCTCATGCGACAGCAGGCGATGGCACTGATCGACGCCCGCAAGACGATCGTCGAAGGGGCGGTGGAAATTGTGAAGGACGCTGTCGAGCGTCTCCAGGCGGCCGGCCTGGAAGTGGACGAACTCAAACGGGACGAACTGGTGTCGAACCTGCTCGTGGTCATCTGCAGCGGCGAGCGGGCGCAGCCCGTTCTGTCGGTGCAGGCGACGGCGCGGCACCACGGCAAAAACTGAAGCGGCGGCCAGCAGGAACGTCTCGACGTTGTCAAACTCCGCCAGAAACGCAAACGAGTGGCACCGGCAGGCGGGAGCCTGCCCTACCGGCTCCACAACTCCGCCGTCAGCCTGATGTGGCCGTCCATTCCCTGCTCATGCGGCTCCGTCGCGAACGATGGCTTGTTACCCACGGTGTCGAGCGACACGATCAACCGGCCGTCGCGGGCGACCCCCTTGTGATGCGCCACGAACAAGTCGCGGAACTGGTAGCGGTTCGCCTCGTCGAGGCCGAGCTGCTCGGTGATCCGCGTCACCTTGCGCGAGCCGTCCTCGGTGAAGCGCGTGAGCTGCACGACGACGTTGATGGCCGAGGCGACCTGCGCCCGCGCGACGTACACCGGCAATTCAACGTCCGACATCAGCGAGAGGGTCTCCAGCCGCACCATGGCGTCGCGGGGGGAGGTGGCGTGGACGGTCGTCATGCTGCCGGTGTGGCCGCTGATCATCGACTGCACCATGTCGAGCGCTTCGCCGCCGCGGACCTCGCCCACGATGATCCGGTCGGGCCGCATCCGCAGCGAAGCGACAAACAGTTGCCGGATGTTGATCCCGCCGCGGCCGTAGGCGTCCGCCTGCTGCGACTCCAGGTAGAGCGTGTGCGGCTGGGCCAGCTTGAGTTCGGAACTGTCCTCGATGACGACGACCCGCTCCTCCGGCGGAATGGCGGTCGAGAGGCCATTGAGAAACGTCGTCTTTCCGGTGCCGGTCCCGCCGGCGACGATGATGTTCTTCCGCAGCCGCACGCAGAGGCGGAGGAACTCCACGGCCGCCGGCGACAGGCTGTCCATCCGCACGAAGTCGTCGAGCGAATAGATGTCCCGCTTAAACTTGCGGATCGTGAGATACGTCCCCAGCCGGGCGCTGGGGGGGATGACCGCATGCACGCGGGAGCCGTCCGGGAGACGCGCGTCGAGGATCGGGCGGTCCTCGTCGATCTCGCGGCCGACGTACTGGGCCACGTTGTGGATCGCCGACAGCAGCGCGTCCGGAGACGGAAAGCGACTTTCGGTCTTGTACAGCCGGCCGGCGCGCTCGACGTAGACCTCGTCGTGGCCGTTGACCATCACTTCCGTGACGCTTTCATCGCGGAGATGCGCGCCGATCGGACCCAGGAAGTAATCGAGCGTCGCCTCGAAGATCTGGTCGCGGGAGAGTCCGTGGTCCGTGGTCTCTGGACCATTGTCCGTGGTCCGTGGTCCGTGGTTTACGGCCGCGGACGATGGTGGATTTGAGGCTGGGCGCGAAGGGGTGGCCGGCATGAATGGTGTCCGCCTGCGGTGAATGTCGCGGGTAATGGTTCCATGTTACACTGCCGCCCGCGGAATGGCAGCGGCTTGACGATGGACGACTGACAACGGACCACTGACCCCTCCATGAGCGTCTACCTCGGCATCGACATCGGCACCAGCGGGACAAAGACGCTGGCCGTCCGCGAAGACGGCGCGATCCTTGGGTCCGCAACGGAAACGTATGACCTGTTCAGCCCACAGCCCGGCTGGTCGGAGCAGAGCCCGGCAGACTGGTGGAACGCCACGGTCAAGTCGGTGCAGCGCGTACTTTGGGAGGGGCAGATCAAGGGGGAGGAAGTCCGGGGGATCGGCCTGTCGGGGCAGATGCACGGCAGCGTGTTTCTGGATAAATCGTATGACGTCGTCCGTCCGGCCCTGCTCTGGAACGACCAGCGGACGAAGGCCGAGTGCGATGACATCGAGGATGCCGCGGGCGGTCGCAAGAAGCTGATCGGCCTGGTCGCCAACCCGGCACTGACCGGTTTCACCGCACCGAAGATCCTCTGGCTGCGGAAGAATGAGAAACGGAACTTCGACCGCGTAATCCGCGTGCTGCTGCCGAAGGACTACATCCGCTTCCGGCTGACAGGAGAGTTCGCGACGGAAGTCAGCGACGCCTCCGGGACGCTGCTGCTGGACGTGAAGAAACGGCAATGGTGCCAGCCGCTGCTGCAGAAGCTGAAGCTCGACCCTGCGCTGCTCCCGCCGGTCTTCGAATCGGAAGAGGTGAGCGGCCAAGTGACGCGGGCGGTGGCCGAACAACTGGCAATCCCGGAGGGGACACCTGTTGTCGGCGGTGGCGGCGACCAGGCAGCCAGCGCGCTGGGGAATGGCATCGTCAAGCGCGGGGTGATCTCCGCCACGATGGGGACCAGCGGCGTCGTGTTCGCCCACAGCGATACGGTACAGATCGATCCCAAGGGGCGGGTGCACACCTTCTGTCACGCGGTACGCGGCAAATGGCACGTGATGGGGTGCGTGCTCTCGGCCGGCGGGAGCCTGCAGTGGTACCGCGACCAGCTCGGCGCGGCGGAGATCGAGGAGGCGAAGCGGCTCGGCATTGATCCGTATGAGATCCTGACGGCGCAGGCGGCCCGCGCGCCGGCGGGGAGCGAGGGACTGTTCTTCCTGCCCTATCTCACCGGCGAACGGACGCCGCACGCCGACCCGTACGCCCGCGGCGCCTGGGTGGGACTGACGCGCCGACACGAGAAGCCGCACCTGGTGCGGGCCGTGATTGAGGGGGCCACGTACGCGATGCGTGACAGTCTGGAAATCATCAAGGGGATGGACATCCCGGTGAAAGAAATCCGACTGTCCGGCGGCGGGGCGCGGAGCCAGTTCTGGCGGCAGGTGCAGGCCGACATCTACGGCCAGAAAGTGACTGTCACCAACGCCCACGAAGGTCCGGCGTACGGTGTCGCCCTGCTGGCCGCCGCGGGGACCGGCGCCTACAAGGACGTGGTCGAAGCCTGCACGAAGACGATCCAGCCGGTGGAATGGACGGCGACCGATGCGAAGGCGAAACGGGCGTACAACAGGGCGTACGTGATCTACAGCAAGCTCTATCGCTCGCTGAAAGGGGAATTCGCCGATATCGCCGGGCTGGTGGGGCACAAGTGAGAGCCGAGGGGAGAGAGCAGAGTTGTATGCTGGTGGGAATATCATCGTAACCCGAAGCGTAAGCGAGGGAGGGCGCGGCGAGCGACATTCGCTCCGCGCTGACGCTTCGGGTTACGATGGAACGAACGGCGCGAATGGGAGCGTTGACTGACGTATGGCTGATATCGTCCTGGCGATGACGGGCGCGAGCGGCGCGGTGTACAGCGTGCGGCTGCTGCAGGTGCTGCTGGCGGCGCGGAAGACGGTACATCTCACGCTCAGCCCGGCCGCGGTGCAGGTGCTGCACGCGGAACTGGGACTGACCGTGAACCTGCAGCAGTTCGAATTGTCGCAACTCATTCCGCCGGACGAGCCGGTGACGCAGGACAGCAAGCTGAACCTGCTCAAGTCGCAGGCGAACGCGTCCGTACTGAGCGAAAGCGACGCGCCGCTGGGGCGCGTCGAGTATCACCACTACCAGGACTTCTCGGCGGGGATCGCCAGTGGGTCGTTCCGCACGTCGGGGATGGTGATCTGCCCCTGCTCGATGGGGACGCTCGGCTCGATCGCGAACGGCCTGTCGACGAACCTGATTCATCGCGCGGCCGACGTACACCTCAAGGAGCGACGGAAGCTGATCGTCGTGCCGCGCGAGACGCCGCTGGGGAGCATCCAGCTCGAGAACATGAAGCGGCTGGCGGACGCCGGTGCGGTCGTGCTGCCGGCGATGCCGGGGTTTTATCACAATCCGCTGACGATCCACGATCTGGTGGATTTCGTGGTGGGGCGGATCTGCGACCAGTTGGGGATCGGGGTGGATCTGTTCCGGCGGTGGGGCACGGCGTAGGAATGACGAATGTCGAATGACGAATGACGAATGTCGAATGGTTCGCGGAAACGTCAGCGATTCGCAGTCTGAGTTGACCCGCTTTCGAATTCTCCTGTTTGGATTTCGGATTCCCTGATGCGTGTCGGCGGCGTGATTCTGTGCGGAGGGCGGAGTTCCCGGATGAGGCGGCCGAAGGCGATGCTGCCGTTCGGCGACGAGGTGCTGCTCGCGCGCGTTACACGGGTTCTGAGCGAAGTCGTGTCGCCGATTGTGGTGGTGGCGGCGGCGGAGCAGGAGGTTCCGCGGCTGCCGGAGGCGGTGCGCGTGGTGCGGGACGAACAGGAGTATCTGGGTCCGCTCGCTGGGCTGGGAATCGGGCTGGCGGCGCTCGCTGAAGAGGTGGATGCGGCGTACTGCTCGGGGTGCGACGTGCCGCTGCTGCGGCCGGAGTTTGTGCGGGCGATGATCGCGGCGCTGGGCGAACATGAGCTGGCTGTGCCGAAGGAGGGGGATTTCCACCATCCGCTG
>CAZWGW010000261.1:8050-8724 GCA_964633565.1 uncultured Planctomycetaceae bacterium | reverse complement strand
CTGAACCGTCCATGGGGACATCCCGGGCCGCTGTTCCTGTACGAGATGACGGAAACGCGCGGGAGGGTTGCACTCGCGTCGCCGTCGCCGGGGGACACCGCGCGCGTCGCGGAATACTCTTCCGGCCGCGTGGTGATCGAGGTCGAAGCGGCGCAGCCGGGTGAATTGATCCTCACGGACCTGTTCTATCCCGGTTGGAACGTCACGATCGACGGTCAGGCCCCGGAGGCACGGCGCGTGGAGGGAATGTATCGGGGGGTGGCCGTGCCGTCGGGGAAACATACAGTTATGTGGACGTATGGGCCGCGGAGCGTGCGCCTAGGGGCGGGGATCAGCGGAGGCACTTTGGCCGCGTTGGTCATGCTGATGATCGGGGGACGAGTGCGCCGCGGGAAGTCGATGTTGCAGCAGTCACCACCTGCATGACGTCAGGCAAATGGGAGTTGACAACCTGGGGGGACCACATATTCTCAGCGCGTCCCATTCTCAGTCGAAGCCACACGCAACTCGTCGCCCAGAGGCCAGCGCGAAGCGCGGGAGAGCTGCCATGTTCAGGCTGCCCTTGTCTCTATGCTTCTGCCTCGTCTTCATCGCCGGCGGCGCGCTGCGCGTGCGAGCCGATGAACCCGCCCCCGGCGTCGCGCCCATCATCTTCGACGAAGCACCCCCCGAGT
>CAZWGW010000261.1:0-8040 GCA_964633565.1 uncultured Planctomycetaceae bacterium | reverse complement strand
CCGCGCCTGTGGGCCGTCGCCTTCTCCCCCGATGGCAAGACGCTGGCCGTCACCGGCGGATGGAACAATCCCCGCGAACCGGGCGAGCTGGTCTTGTGGGACCTCGACACTCGCCGCGAAAAGCTGATCTGGCGGCAGGAACCCAGCATCCCGGCCCTGGCCTGGTCCCCAAAGGGAGGCCTTCTCGTCATCGGCGATTTCTCCGGCAGCACGAAGGTCATTGATCCCGCCACCGGCAAGGCCGTCGCCACGTTGACGACGGGAGACACCAGCATAGTCAATAGCGTCGCGCTCACTCCCGACGGCGAGACGCTCGTGAGCGGCACGTTCGGCGGGCATATCAATCTGTGGGAATTGAAGAGTGGCAAACTGCTCCACACGCTTTCATTAGATGGCGACATGGTCGTCGCCATTGCCGTATCCGGGGACGGACGCTACCTGGGGGCGGCCACGTGGCACGGCAACGCGCATGTGTGGGACCTGACGAGTCGCGAGCTGCTCTACACTCGCCAGGCCAATCGATCTTTGCCGGGGCGGAGCGGGATGATCCAGGCGATCGACTTTGCTCCCGACGGCGAGACGTTCGTTACGGGGAGTTGGGACACGACGCTGCGGGTCTGGAAGACCGCCGACGGCAGCGCGGTCCGCGACCTGGAGGGGCACGCGACTGCCGTGCAGAACGCGCTGTTCTCCCCCAACGGGAAATGGTTGCCAGCAGCGACGCACAGGGAAACGTGATGCTTTGGGACCCGGCAACTGGAGCGCGGACTGCCGAGTGGGCAGCCCACAGCGACCGCTGCTTCGGCCTGCGGTTTTCTCCGGATGGGAAGCAGTTGGCGACCGCCGGCTGGGACCGGCAGGTCAAGCTGTGGGATGTCGAGACTCGCGCCGAACTGGCAAACTTCACGCGAGCAAAGCCATAGGCCGCCTCAAGGCGTCGTAAATCAAAACGTTGTGCGTGACTCATGCGAGAGGGAGGCGCCCAATGTTACCGCCTCCATCGTGATGCAATAGTCCACAAACCCCACGGCTTTCCAGAAGGCGTGTGCATTCGTGTTCGCCACGAGGACATCCAGCCGCACGCGCGGTGCGTCCGACCAATCCGTCCGCGTCAGCCATTCGATCGCCGATCGGCCGACCCCCCGGCGGCGGTACTCGCGCCACACGAAGAACTGCCGCAGGTACACGTGGTCCAATTCGTGGCGGTAGAGAGCGTAGCCCAGTGCGTCGGCCCCTGACTCGAAGATCACTGCCTGATACTCCCCGCCCAGCCAGCCGGCCATCCGCTGTTCCAACTCGTCGGGGGTCATCCGGTTGCGGTGCCCTTCGTCGCAGATGAGCTGCCCGTTCATGCGCGCCAGGAGCGCCGCATCGCCGGGCGCGGCGTAGCGGAACGTGACGTCCATCGCCGTCAGCGCCGACGGCGAACCGCGCGGAGCACCAGCCAGCCGGCGGCGCACGCGGCACCGAGCAGAATCAGCGGCAGGCTGTGCACCGGCTCCGCGACGTAATGCACGACCGACTGATCGTCGGTGACGCCGTGCCCCGGATGCGCGAACGCCGCCGCCCCTGACAACAACACTCCGCTCAACGACATCCAGCACGCGCGTCGCATCGATCTCTCCTGTGTTTCTCAACCTCTGCGGTGGAAGTGGGAAGAATCCGCCGTGTCACTCACAACCTGCAAATGAGGAGACGAGGGGATAAGGCGATGAGGCCATTCTCCCGTTATCTCATCATCCCCTGATCCCCTCATCTGCTGCATTGCAGTGCTGGCACGTGAGGACCCTACGACCTGACTCCGCCCGGACGAGGAGCAACGTCCTCACGCGCGGGAAGCTTCGCAAAGTTCTCCAGCAGTTGCAATCCCACCCGCTGGCTCTTCTCGGGGTGAAACTGCGTCGCGAACAGGTTGCCGCGCGCGATCATCGAATCAAACAGCGTGCCGTGCACCGTCCTCGTTGCCGTCTCCGACTCGTCGCGGGGGACGACGTAATAACTGTGGACGAAATAGACGTGCGAGCCGTCCGGAATGCCCGCGAGGAGCGGATTGGGCCGCGCGATGTCGAGCGCGTTCCACCCCATGTGCGGCACTTTGAGGCCCGGCGCGGGTGCAAACCGCACGACCTCGCCGGGCACGATTCCCAGTCCGCGGTATTCGCCGTCCTCGTAGCTGACGTCAAACAGGAGCTGCAGCCCGAGGCAGATCCCCAGGAACGGCCGGCCCGACGCGATGTGTTCGCGGATCGGCGCCTCAAAACCCTGTTGACGAAGCTGCGCGATGGCATCGCGGAACGCGCCGACGCCGGGCAGGATGACGTGATCGGCCTGCGCCAGTTCGGCCGGGTCGGTGCAGATCGCGGCCGCGCGCCCCAGCCGCTCGAAGGCCTTCTGCACGCTGCGAAGGTTGCCCATCCCGTAATCGATGATCTGGATCATGCTCGTGCGTTCGCCCGGCGCAATGACGTTGCTCAGTGTCCGGTGGTTCGGTCGATTCTAGGACGAATCGCCCCAATTGGGGACACGTCCAAGGCAGAAAAATCGGGGGTAGACGATGAATCGATCATCCGTCTTGTATTTTCTGCCTCAGATCTTTCCGCCTTTGTCCGTTTGTCGTGCCGGCGACAAATGGTTCAACACGGCCGGTGCTGGCGTTTGCCGGGCATCTCACGTAACCTGACGTCGGCAATTTTGCCGCCACAACGAGCCGGATCCCCGGGAGAGGACAATATGATTACGATGCGCTCAATGCGGAATGTTCTGGGAAGTGTGACGATGCTGGCTGCTGCGGCCGCGGCCGGCGCATTCGCCGACGATGCCGACGTAGGCTTCAAGCCGCTTTTCGACGGCAAGACCCTGACCGGCTGGCATGGAAACGAGGAACTGTGGTCCGTCCAGGACGGCGCCATTGTCGGCGCCTGCGACGGCAAGATCCCGGACAACACGTTCCTCATCAGCGACCGGGAGTTCGGTGACTTCATCCTCAAGGTCAAGTTCCGCCTCCACAACCACAACGGGAACAGCGGCATCCAGTTCCGCAGCGAGGAGCTGAAGGAGCGCAACGGCAAGAAATTCGAGCCGTTTGTCGTGGGTGGCTACCAGGCGGACGTGGCCTCAGACCGGCACATGGGGATCCTGTATGGCGAGAAGACCGGTCGCGGCATCATTCACGACGTGACAGACGACGTCCGCGCGGCACTCGAGAAAGCCGTCGTCAAGGACGGGTGGAACGAGTACGTCATTACTGCCAAAGGAGAGCACATCACGCAGGTGCTGAACGGCGTGACGACGGTCGATATCGACGATCCAGAGGGAGCCAGGAGCGGGATCATCGCCCTGCAACTGCATGCCGGGCATGACATGAAGATTTCGTTCAAGGATGTCCTGATCAAGGAGCTGAAGTAGGAATTTCGATTTCGGAGTGCGGCGACTTGTCGCCCCTTTGTGAGTTTTCTTTTCGAAGAACGCGACAAGACCGGCTGAAATCCAGAAAGCGGCGACAAGTCGCCGCACTCCAAATCCAAAACAAGCCCTGCTCAATTTCCTGCAGCCAGTTGCTCCACGCGGTACAGGTGCGATCGCGAGCGGAGAATGAGGCTGTTGCCCACCACGGCGGGCGAAGCCATGCAGCCGTCTCCCAACGTATTTTCGGCCATCAGTTTGAACTCCCGGCCGGGCGCAATGACCGCTGTCTTGCCATCGTCGCTGAAGAAGTAGATCCGTCCGTCGGCGAAGATCGGGGAGGCGGAGTAATTTCCACCGACCCGCTCCTGCCAGACCTGCTCGCCCGTCATGGCATCCAGGCACGTCGCAGCGCCTCCCTTGTCGCTGATTGTGTAGAGCAGATCGCCGATCAGCAACGGCGACGGTTTGTTCGGCATGGCTTCCATCTCGCGCCAGACGATATGTGTATCCGTGACGTCGCCCTGGCCGTCCGGGCGGACCGCCATCACTTCGCCGCGGCTGAAGCCGGTGCTCAAGTACAGCAACCCGTTGGCAAACAGCGGCCGCGCGGCCGCAGAGTGCTGCTCGTACCGGACGTACCACAACTCTTCGCCGGTCCGTGGATCGTACGCAAAGGTCGCCTTGGCCGCGGGGCTGATGAGTTGCTGCCGGCCGTTGACGTCGATCACGATGGGCGTGGCATACGCCTTCTTCAGGTCGCCATTGTCCGTGCCGAAGATGTCCCGCCGCGGGGTCCGCCAAACAGTCTCCCCCGTCCGCTTGTCGAGCGCGACGACGTACTGCACGTCGAATCCGTCGAAATGCATGATCAACAGATTCTCGAACAGGATCGGCGACGACCCGGCGCCGCGATAGTGATCGCACTCCAGGTCACGGCGTGTCCAGAGCACCTCCGCGGTGCGACTGTCGAGACTGGCGATGCCCGGACTTCCCCAGCTCAGATACGCGCGCCCTTCTTCCAAGACTGGCGTGGGAGACGCAAAGCTGTTGAAGCTGGCCGTGTCGCTGGGGCGGGGGACGTCGAAGACCTTGTTGTCAACCATGATGCGGCCCGTCGCGAGGTCAACGCAGATTGCGAAGAGTTCCTTGCCGTCGTCCGTGCCGGTGGTCATCCAGACGCGATCTCCCCAGACGACAGGCGAGGACCAACCGTAGCCGTGAATTGCCGTCGACCAGGCAATGTTCTCGGTCTCGCTCCAGGTCAACGGCAGCCCCGTGGCCTCCGCGTGTCCATCCGCCGTCGGACCGCGGAACTCGGGCCACGTGTCGCCGCCGCGCGCCGTCGCCGCGATGCCGAACCACACCAGAACGATCAACCGCATGCTGTCATGCTCCCGTGTAGTCAGAGCGGAGGATGCTTCAACCACTCACCAATCACCAAACGACCAAGCCACCAAACCACCTCCCCCCACTAGGGCATCACAAAATCATGCCCCTCCGGTCGCACCGTGAGCACCGGACAGGGGGACTTGCGGACGACTTTTTCCGCCGTGCTGCCGAGCAGCACGTGGGCCAGTCCCGAGCGGCCGTGAGTGCCGATGACGATCAGGTCGATGCCCGTTTCCTTCGCGTAACGGACGATTTCGAGAAACGGCGTCCCGACGCGGACATGCCGGACGACGTTCACGCCGCGCAGCCACGTCGGGTCAGGAAGTTCACTCAGCGCCTTGCTACTGGCCTGCTGCAGTTCCTGCAGGTACTCGCCGGGCGCGGGAAAGGCCATGCCCGGTTCGGGGACCATGGCCACGACGTCCTGCACAATGTTGAGCAGGTGCAGTTCGGCGTTGAAGCGGTTCGCGAACTCGCAACCGTAGCGCATGGCGTGTTTGCTGAATTCGCTGAGATCGGTGGGGACAAGGATCCGGTCGAGCTTGATCATGGTTCTGCCTCCTTGTTGGAGTACAGGCTTCAGCCTGCCGTCGGAGTGCAGACCGCAGGCTGAAGCCTGTACTCCAACTTTCCTGCATTGGACGCCGCGGCGACGCTCAGGTCAAGCGCTGCGCACAGAGCCGCGCGTATCCCGCAGCGCCGATGAAGCCGGCATCGCCCCCCAGCGATGCGTAATCGATTACTGTCCGCTCGCCGGGGACCGGAAACGCCCGCCGGCGGACTTCGGCCCGCACCCGTTGCAGGAACCGCCTGCCCAGGTCGGTCTCGTGCCGGCCGAACGTCATTGCACCGCCGATCAGGATCATCGCCGGGTTCAGGATGTGGATGATCGAGACCGTGGCGATCCCCAGGCAGCGGGCCGACTCCATGATGGCGTCGTTCGCGAGCGGATCACCCTGCTCTGCCGCTTCGGCGATCAGAACCGGCGTCAGTTCGCGGCCGCCCTGCAAGAGGTCGCGCAGCGACGACAAGGCGCCACCGTCGAGCGCCGCGCGGCACCGGCGCACGAGGGCCTTCGCGCCGGCGTACAATTCCACGGAGCCGTCGATTCCAAACTCGGACTTCGGCCCGCCGTCCATCTGCAAAATCGCATGTCCGCATTCGCCGGCATGGTCGTGCGCGCCGGTCCAGATCTTGCCGTCGAGAATGATCCCGCCCCCCACCCCGGTGCCGAGCGTCCAGAACATCAGGCTCGACGCATCGCGGGCCGCGCCGACCCAGAATTCGCCGTACGCGGCAGCGTTTGCGTCGTTCTGCAGCCAGGCCGGCCGCCCGAAGTGATCGGCGACAATCCGCGCCAGCGGCAGGTCTTCCCAGCCGGGGAGGTTGAAAGGATGAAAGACGACGCAGGCCTGGATATCCATCGTCCCCGGGGCAGCTACGCCGATCCCCCCCAGCGACTCGCGCGGGACGCCGCTCTCCGCGATGACGTCGTCCGCGGTCCGGAACAGCTCTGTTAACCCGGCATGCAGATCGCGGTTGAGGACTGACGCCACACGACGGCTGGCGAGGACCTGGCCCGTGTCGGTGACGACGCCGGCCTTGACGCTGGACCCGCCGATGTCCAGACCGAGATATGTGTTGGACACGTCGCGGATCCCTGCTGTCGGAGAATGGTGGTTTGGTGCTTGGTGGTTTGGTGCCTGGTGGGATGGGTGTCTGGTCGCTTGATCGAAACACCAAACCACCAGGCGACCAAACACCACACGCTGGCCCACCGGCACATCTTGCCGGCCGTCCTTCCCGCAGAATAAAATCAAAAGATTCCAACAAAAAGTCCGAACCAACGTGTAACATTGGTGGTCAGAGAGCATCGGAGGAGATGTTCGACCTCCGGGGCGGCCCGGCTCATTCCCGGCGCACCCCGTGACAATTTCGGTAAGTTTGCCCTACTACAGGAGATAGGGTCTCTTTTCGTTGTGTTTCCCTAAAGGCTGCAGCGAGACGCTGCAGGCAGGTGCTGCGATGGCAAATCTGAGCACGATCAATGGCACGCGGTCCTTCGGCGGTTCCGTCTTCGCGACGGGTATGCGCCTCGAGGTCAACCACGTCGTTGCCGATCGCGCCGACGCGCAGCCCGCCAAGCTGGCAGGGAAACGGCTACACCAGGGGTGTCGCCCGTTAGCGCTGAGGCCCGGACATTGCCCGGAACTCGGCGCCGCCTATTCGGCCACGCTCGCCTCGCAGAGCGAACCGTGGCAATGGCGGGCGTTGCCGGTACGGACAAGTCCGTCGGCAGTGCCAGTGGCGACCGAAGTCCCGGCCCGCGCGTGGGCGTCGCTCATTATTTCACGAGCGACGCTCATCTGAGCGAAGCGACTGCCGCGCCCGCGACCTCGCGTTGCGGGCGCCACGCATCGCCCAGACAGCGGATCGGACGCCCCGGCGACGCCTGACCTCTCAGGCCCCTCGACCGTGGTTTGCCGCTGAAGCCCCGTTTCAGCGTTCCGTTCCGCTCGCGTGACCCCCGTCCGCATTGCCGCGCTGTCCGCGCGGACTGCACGCGAGGGGACTCAGCCGGTTGTGAACCGACTCACCCCGTACACCCTATTGTCCTCCCACAGGAGGGCCGACTCATGGAAGACATTCAGCTCATCAATCTGGTTCGTCAGGCCCAGGCGGGGAGCCGCGAGGCGTTCGGCGAACTCGTGCGCGCGCACGAGCCGGCCGTATTCGGCATCGTGCTCCGCCGGCTGCGCAATCGCGCCGAGGCGTGCGAAGTCACGCAGGAGGTCTTCCTCCGCGCGCTGCGCAAGCTCAACCAGTTGCGCGAGCCGGAGCGGTTCGCCGGCTGGCTGAAGCGGATCGCCGTGCGGATGTCGATCAACCGGGCGGTGCGCCGGCCGCAGGAGACGATGTACGCGCCGGAGTCGTTCGACGCGATTCGCAGCACGCCGAACGCGCCGGTGGACGGCGTGCTGAGCGGCGAGCGGGCCAGCCAGGTGCGGGCGGGGCTCAAGCGGCTCCGCTCGCTCGACCGGGAGACGCTGGTCGCGTTCTACTTCGAGGGGCAGTCCCTCAAGGAGATGAGCAGCCGGTTCTCCAGCCCGGTCGGCACGATCAAGCGCCGACTGCACACCGCGCGCAACCGGCTCAAGGTGGCGCTGGGTGATTTTCAGCCGGCGTGAGACAGACGAGTGACCCGGACGCTGGCTCAGCGGTGAATGCCGCCGCGGCGCTTCCAGT
>CAZWGW010000260.1:2556-8764 GCA_964633565.1 uncultured Planctomycetaceae bacterium | reverse complement strand
AGCGGATGACGCCTCCTGGAAGAAGCTCCAGGTCGACGCGCGGATCGGCAAGCGCGTGACGAAACTCGACCCGTCCGGCAACTCCGTCACGTTGTCTGACGGCGGCACGCTGGCCTATGACCGCCTGCTTCTCGCCACCGGCTCCACTCCCGCCCCGCTGCCGATCCCCGGCGCGGACCTCCCCGGCGTGCAGCACCTGTGGACGCTCGCCCAGACCGAAAGCCTGCTCAAGATCGCCGATTCGAAGCCGCGGCCGCGGGTCTGCCTGATCGGGGCCGGATTCATCGGCTTTATCATGCTCAACGCGATGTACAAGCGCGACTGGCACCTTGCCGTCGTCGAGCGCGAAGCCCACGTCCTCCCGCGGATGCTCGACGCCGGTGCGGCCGCCATCGTCACGCAGTGGCTCATTGACAAAGGAGTGGCGCTGCACTGCGGCGCGAGCGTCAAGCGCATTACGCAAGCCGCCGACGGCTCCAAGACCGTCGAACTCGACAACGGCGACAAGCTCGACGCCGACGCCGTCATCATCGGCATCGGTGTGAAACCCAACATCGACCTGGCCCGTGCCGCCGGGCTCAAGACCGACGCCGGCATCCTGGTGAACGACCGTATGCAGACAATCGTGCCGCACATCTACGCGGGCGGCGACTGCGCCCAGGCGGCCGTGCTGTTCAGCGACCAGCCCGAAGTTCTGGCGATCCAGCCGACCGCCGTCGACCACGGCCGCGTTGCCGGCGCCAACATGGCCGGGCAGAACATCGCCTATCCCGGCAGCCTGAACATGAACGTCCTCGACTGTTGCGGCCTGCAGTGCGCCAGCTTCGGCAACCTCGGCACCGCGCAGACGGAAGCGATGACGATCTCCAACCCGGCCGACAGCGTCTACCGCAAGTTGCTCTGGCAGGGGGACCAGATCAACGGCGCGATCTTCGTCGGCCGCGCGAACGACGTCGGAATGCTGACCGACGTCGGCATGGTGAAGGGGGTGCTGCAGACGCAGACCCCGTTCGGCGAGTGGAAAAAGTACCTCGCCGAGAACCCCTTCGACATCCGCCGCCCGTACGTCGCGACCAAAGTGGCGCACAAGCTCGCGCAGACCACGCTGCTCGGCCGCCCCGCCAAGGCGCGCGGCTACCGGTTCGGCAATGCGCAACCGACGACCAAGGTCAGCCCGTTCCACGGCGTCTACGTCGGCACACAATCGTGAAAGCAGTCCGGCGCATGTCGCTCAAAATCTCGTTTAACCCGTAGCCGAAGGCAAGGGAGGGTTGGCCGCGAATTCCCCTCGCCTGCGGCTACGGGTTAAACGACCCAGCATGCGAAACAGCCAGATGCAGATCCGCGTCCAACTGATGGGGGGCCTCAAGTCAAAATCTCCCGCCGGCAACCGCCTCGAACTGACGGATGGCGCGACGATCAACGACGCGCTCGCGCTGCTGGGACTGGAAGCGACGCAGGTGCAGATCGTGATGCACAACAGCCGCCCCCAGCCGAACCGCGGCACGGCCGTACGCGACGGCGACGAGTTGACGGTTGTGCCGCCCGTGGGCGGCGGGTGACAATCAACGGCGAGCGGAGGGCGTCAGCCCGCTGAATGCGGTTCCAACGTTTTGTCGCGCGCCGGGCTTCCCAAGGCGCCTCCAAGGCCATGTACGCATGCAAACTCAATCCAGTTGTCGTACTGCCGCGTTCCTCTTCTTCGTCACCGCGTTTTCCCCGTATCTGCCGGCCCAGCCGCCGTCGGCCAACGATGCTGCGGCGATCAATACCCAACTCGCTGAAATCCAGAAATCGCTCGCCGCCTTGCGCGAGTCCGGCGCCAAGCCGGCGCAGCTCGAGGACATTGAAATCTACGCCAAGGCCGCCGAATGGATCCTGCGTCACGAGGAGTTCTACAAGCCCAATTACGCGGCCGACACGCTGACCGCGCTCGAAACCGGCCTCCGCCGTGCACGGCAACTCAGCGGCGGCAAACCGGACTGGGGAGCGGCTCCCGGCAAGACGGTCCTCGCCTACCGATCCGCCGTCGACGGCTCCGCCCAGCCTTACGCCCTGACGCTGCCGGCGACGTTCGATGCTACCTCTCCCGATCGCCGGCCGCTCCACGTCGTTCTGCACGGGCGCGGCGACTCGCTCAACGAAGTCAGCTTCATCCGCCAGCACGACGGCAAGCCGGCTCCCGCCGAGGCCGACTGGATCCAGCTCGACGTGTTCGGCCGCGGCAACAACGCCTACCGCTGGGCCGGCGAGACCGACGTGTTCGAGGCCGTCGCCGACGTGCTGCGGAGGTATCGCATCGACGAGCGGCGGATCACGCTGTGGGGCTTTTCGATGGGCGGCGCCGGCGCCTGGCACCTCGGGCTGCACCATCCGTCGCGCTGGTCGTCGGTCGGCGCCGGTGCGGGCTTCGTCGATTTCTACAAGTACCAGAAAGTGGCGCAGCCGCTCCCCGACTATCAGGACAAGCCGCTCCGCATCTACGACGCGACCGGCTACGCGCTCAACCTGGCGAACGTGCCGTTCATCACCTACGGCGGCGAAGTCGACCCGCAACTGGCCGCCAGCCTCTCGATGCAGGCTGCCGCCAAAGAGGCGGGAACGCCGCTGCAACTGCTCATCGGCCAGGGGATGGGACACAAGTTCGACGACGACAGCCGCGCGAAATTCATGGCCTTCCATGCCGAGCAGTCGCGAACCGGCCGCCCGGCATTCCCCGGCCGCCGGGATATCCGATTCGTGACGTACACGCCGAAATACAACCGCTGCGAGTGGCTGACCGTCGAGGAATTGCAGCGGATATACGAGCCCGCGACGGTCGAATCCAAAGTCGACGACGACGGCGTCCTGCGCGTCACGACGAGCAATGTTGCAGCGCTCACGATCGCACGGGGTGTAGCCGATCGCGTCCGGATCGACGGCACTGAGCTGGTCGATCTGAACGGCGCGGCGGACGGCCTCCTCCCCGACGTGTACTTCGTGCGGGACACCGACGGCGGGGCCTGGAACGTGCTCGATTACGACGATTCGCTGCAGTTCGCCGACAACTCCGCGCGGCACAAGCGCCGCGACCTGCAGGGACCGATCGACGACGCCTTCATGCAGCCGTTCGTGTGCGTCCGCGGCACCGGCGCGGCGTGGTCGCGACCCCTCGAGGCGTGGGCGGACTGGACGCTCTCCCGCTTCGTGCGGGAATGGGACAAGTGGATGCGTGGCCAGGTGACGGTCGTGAACGACACGGACGTGACGGACGAGATGCTCGCCACAAAGCACCTGGTGCTGTTCGGCGACCCGGGCTCGAACTCGGTGCTGGCCCGTGTCGTCGGCGAATTGCCGCTCACCTGGAAACCGGACGCGATTTCGATCGGCGGCCGTACCTTCGCCACGGCCTCGCACGGCGTGGCGTTGATTTATCCGAACCCGCTTTCTTCGCGTCGGTACGTCGTCGTCAATTCAGGCATGACGTTACACGATGCCGATTTCCGGAAGTCGAACGCGTGGCTGTTTTCGAAGCTGGGGGACGCGGCGGCCGTGAAGTTTGAGAAGACGGAGACGGGGAGTTACACGGAGTCGACGGTGTGGGGGGAGTTGTTTGACGGGGAGTGGAGGTTGCCGTAGGTGGGTGTCGGCAGCAGTGGGTTGTGGATTGTGAGCAGTGGAGGGTGGCGGGCAAGGTGACCAGGGCGCCAGAATTTCACGCCGCACAGGGCTGCGGACGTTGCCGCGCGGTTGGCGAGGGCCTGAGAGAGGTGAGAATGCGTCAGATTGCGGAATTGTCAATCGGACGCGCTTCGCCCAAACGGTCGTCCGGCGACGCATACTCGTAGCGGAAGTAATCCGCTCCCGCTTCCTGCCGCAGTTCGGGCCAGGCTTGCGGATTCGCCTGCTGGCGCAGGTAGCGGACGGACCGGGCTTTGATTGGCCGGCCCTGGTCGTCCTGCTCCACGACGAGCGTGCCGTGCCGCGTGAATTCCTCCGCGGCGCCCTTCCGCGTGCGGGTCCAGCCGAGCAGGCGCCCCTCGGGATCGTAATGGTATTCGTCTTTCCAGAGCGCCGGAGTCAGCAGCAGTGGATCGGCATAGTGCTCCTGGTCCTGAGACGAGACGTACTCGACGGACGTGATCCGGTGCTGGTCGTCGTAGGTCCGCTTCTCGCATGGAGGACAGAAACAGGAAATAAACCCCGGCGCCGAGTAATGCACGCCGTTATGGGCAAAGACGCCGATATCGACCCGGGCCGAGAGCAGCTTGCTGTCCGGCTCCACGGGGCGCCGCTCGTGCCAGGCGACCCGGAGCTCGGCCTGCGTGCCGGCCTCGTTCAGCGGCGTGATCGTGACGCGGCCGGGGTCGCCGCGCAGGAGCCGCCATTCGAATTTCAGCGGCCGGTCGTGCGCGTCCCTGGTCTCCTCGACGCTGACGACCATCCTCCGCTCCCAGGACGTGGAGCGGAAAAGCCGCGACATGGCGGACACGGAATCAAACACCCTTTCGGCCGGCGCGACCTCGAAGTAGTCGACTCCGAGCCGGGCTTCATCCTCGTCAATGACGCGCATGCGGACGAGCGGCGGATATTCGTCGGCCCGCAGGTCGTGGGCGGCGCGAACCATTTTTTCGACATCGAGCGCGGCGGCGTCGAACACGGAGGGATGCGCGCGGCCGGTCAGGTAGTCCTCCGGCGACTGCAGCGTCTTGAGGCTGCTACGGAAGATCATCTGCACGGTCGGCATCATCATCTTTGTGTTGAGCAGGACGCGCTGCGTCTCGGGCTGGAACGCCGCCAGCGTGCAGGCCACGGCGTGCATGAACGGCTTGTCCGAATAGGACGATCCCTGGCTCGTGATCACGTACGGCGTATTGGCGTGAAACACGTCGCCAAATGTCTCGACGTCGTGGTCGTTATGCTCCGGGTAGAAGTACAGGTGGTTGTTCGTGTACTGCACCGCGAGAATCGTGGCGGTCGGCAGGGTGCGCAGCACCGAGCGGCTCTGCGAACTCCAATACGGTCCACCGGTGTTTGCCGTCGACGAATTGCCCAGCGTCGGCGCATTGTACAACAGCCTCAGTTGAGGTCCGAAGTCGATGTTCCGCTGCCGGGCGGCGTCGCAGAATTCGATCCGGGCCAATTGCGGAAAGTTCTCGTAGTCCATGTTGCTGTGATCGCGGTCGTGGTTGTCGTAGAGCCAGCCGTTGAGTCCTGCGGCCGTCCCCTCCTGCTGCCATTGCCGCAGCAGTTCGCCCACCGCATCGTTCGACTTGCAGACAGGCGTCGCCGGGTCGGGCTCGGTGAATGTAAAGGCGCTCAGGAGTTGCAGGACCTGAGGCGCCCAGCCCGTGTTGGTCTCGTCCACCAGCGCCACGCCGTCGAGCACCGGAGACGGCTTGAGGTCCGCCAGTGCGGTGGCCGCGGGACGCGATTTCATGCGTTCTATCAATTCCGCGAAGCGCGGCAGGTCGCGGAGCGATTCGAGGTCCGGGTCGTTCTCGGTGTGCCGGACGTCGCCCCAGCCCTGTTCGACGGCGGCCGCGAGGTGGTCGAGCGCCTCGTCCGGGCGCTCGAGCAGCGCCAGCACACAGGCCAGGTTGTAGCGGTTGATGGCATTATTGAGTCGCCGTTCACGGATCGCATCGCTGAGCATTTGCTCGGCGAAGGGATAGTTCCTGTCCTGGGCCAGTTGCGCGAACTGCGCCATCACCCGTGACTGAACCTCCTGCATGGCGGGTGCGTCGAAAACTGTAATCGGATCGCGCATCGCGACCTTGGAACTGACGATTGCCCCGCGCTCGTCGGTCAGCGTGAAGAAGAACAGGTCCGCCTCGGGAGGGAGCCATTCGGCGCTGATCCGTTTGCCCTTGACGACGGCCGGGATCGACCGCCAGGCGCGTTTGTTGATCGGCAGACCGCCCGGGACCGCGTAATGCAATTCGGCCAATTGGATCCCCGTCACGGCATCGGCGTAGGCGGTGACCCGGCCGGAATCGTCGGACGCGACGCCGCAACCGGGCAGCGGTTTTTCGTCGTTAATCCCCAGCAGGTTGTCGACAAACTGACCAATTTCCTGCGGCGCCCAGCCGTCTTCGTGGCTGTGCGGCATCTCCACGGTGATGCGGACGTTTTTCACGGCCGGCCCGGCCGCGCGAAGCGTCTTGTGATAACTGTCGAGCGGATAGTTGAGGTCGCTGGTGCCGTTGACAAAGAACAGGGGGACGTG
>CAZWGW010000260.1:0-2546 GCA_964633565.1 uncultured Planctomycetaceae bacterium | reverse complement strand
TTTGTCAGGTCCGGGCCGAGTTTCGCAAACTCGGGGAGCCAGGAACTGTTCTCGTGCAGAAAGCCACAACCGTAGACGGGAACGGCGGCTTTGAACCGGCTGTCGACCGACGCGACGAGACAGCAGGTGTAGCCTCCCCAACTGATGCCCGTGACGGCAGTGCGGTCTTCATTCACTTCGCGAAAGCCGCGGAGCAGCGAATGCGCAAGGATCGAGTTGGCGACGGCATGGAAGGGCCAGTCGTCGCTGACGTCGTCCGTGCGGATCGATTCGAATTTGGCGTCGTTATCCTGCGGCGGGCCGCCGTGTTCGAGGCGCGTCCGCTGTTTCGGGTCATCGTTGTCGGGGCGTGCACCGGCGAGGTCCATGGCGATCGCGGCATAGCCCCGTCGCGCCCACAGTTCGACCCAGGATTTGAACGCGGTCCCCCCTCCGCCATGAATCAGCACGATGCCCGGGAACTGCCCGGCCTGCGCCTCCTCGCCGGCGAGGGTGGCCGGGTTGGCGTACCAGGCAAAGACCTCGGTCGACGCGCCTTTGTACGGCTGTCCCTGATAGGTGAGCGATCGGACCGGACTTGCCGCATCGATCCACTCGAAACGCGGTGACTGGTTGAGCACGTCCAGCGACCACGGACCGATCGTGTCGGCACTTGCGCCATTGCAGGCCAGTACCACCAGGGCCCATCCCGGAAACACAACGCAGCGTCGAAACGAAGTGATCATGCATTCCGTCCATTTTGTCACATTCGGTGCGAATACTCACCCGTGTGTGGATCATACCCGATCGTTGCCACGAGCGTGAGATTGTCGACACCCCGTGCCGATCAGGAATCGTGCGTGTGGCGCGTTCCTGACGCGCGCCAGCTCACGCCGACGTACGGCGCGATGTGTACGTCCGTGAATTCGCGTGGAGAAAACCACGACTCTACTTCGGCGCGTCGGATAAAGTGAGTACGCGGGGCGTTCAGCTTGTCAAAGACGTTGAGTGCATTGCGGCCGAACGGCAGACGGCGCCAGTTGCGGAAGTACTCGAAGAACGGCAGGAAACGGAGGGGGAGCAGGTACAGGGACCAGACCGGCACCGACACGAGCGCGGTGAGCGCCTGAGAGAGACGCCACAGGAGCGGCCGGGGCAGCCATTGGAGAAAGATCCGGCGGCCCCATTCCACGAGCGTCCGGTTCCAGAAATTCCCTTCATGGCTGTAGATCCAGACGATCACCCGGCCGCCGGGCCGGCAATGCCGGGCAATGTTGTGAAACGACGCGGTCGGATGGTCCGTATGGTGCAGGACGCCGATGCTCATGACGACGTCGAATGTGCGTCCCAGGTCGATCGTCGCCAGGTCCCCTTCGACGATCTCGACATTGCCGGCCGACTGCGTATTGCGCCGCGCCGCGTCACATGAATTCAGGTCGACGCCGACGGCCGAACGGCAGTACGGCGCGATGAGGTTCAGATGCTGTCCGCCGCCGCAACCACAATCGAGCACGTCCTTACCCGCCAGGTCCTCCAGTCGGTTGGGTGAGATCCACTCCTGAAACAGCCATTCGTTGTCGCAGTCGGCGTGATCCCACTGCCACGTCCATTCCGGCTGTTTGACCTGGGTGGAGGGCATGAGTGAGAGGCAGGAACTGAGCACCGGGCCGGGTTCCTCCCGGCGTTCAACGCCATTTTATCGTTCAAGCGGGGTGTCCGCCACATTTGTGCGAACCCTGGATCGACGTTTGCAATCTGCCCGGTCAGCACGGCCTGTCTGCACGCCACCATTGGCCCGGCTGAGCCGGCCGGCGTTGAATGTGCGGCCGTGGCGGCCGCTGGCATTCTGGAGCGTGCTGTCGATCCGAGCGCGCTGAAAAGATGGAATCAACGCGTGGCGTCGCGTATTCTGGCTCCACGGACAGCCACCGCGACTGGAACGACTATGTCTCAATCCGCAACACCTGGCGCTACCGATCGGAAGGACAAGTCCACGACGACCAAACGCGTGTCGATTCTGGCACTGGCTGCGCCGTTTCTCTCCCTGGCGTTGAGCGTCTGCTTTGCTCCCGACCAATTCGGTGCAAACGACAGGTTCAGAAATGGACTGCACGGAGTCCTCGGGGCTCCGGATCATGAGTACGATTTCCAGCACGCCTCCGCCATGCTGTTCGCCATTCCGGCGACGATCCTGATTGTCCGCGCCTACTTTGCTCCTGCAACGTCTCAAGTGATCGCACTGGCAATTGGCGGCTTCGCTGCGTCAATAATCATCGCAAGCTGCTTCTTCGGCAGAACAGATGCCTGCAGCATGCTGCTGCTGGGGGCCATCTCGCTGGGGTTGCTGGCGTACGGCTTTCAGCCGCGATCCAAAGTCAAGCGCAGGTCGTCATAGTTCAGGCAAGCCGTCACATGAAAGCACGATCTCGCGTTCAGAACGCGGCGAATTCCAGGGAGCCGTCACCCGTGCGGACGAGACGCAGTTCCGCTGCAGGCGAAGCGGATCCGTCCGCAGTACCCTGAAATTCGCGTTGGACCAGATCAGGACGCTGCCAACCCGTGATCCA